>CAXTUM010000234.1:0-5164 GCA_964247205.1 uncultured Beijerinckiaceae bacterium | reverse complement strand
CTGAGGACGCTGCGCTCCGTTGCGCCGCGCGGTGCGTCGTCCGAACCGGTGGTCGTGCTGCTGACACCCGGCCCGTTCAACTCAGCCTATTACGAGCACTCGTTCCTGGCGGACAAGATGGGCATCGAACTGGTCGAGGGGCGCGATCTGTTCGTGCGCGGCAACATCGTCTTCATGCGCACGACGGAGGGCCCCAAGCGCGTCGATGTCATTTATCGCCGCGTCGATGACGAGTTTCTTGATCCGCTGGCCTTCAACCCGACCTCCATGCTGGGCGTGCCGGGCCTTATGAGTGCCTACGCAGCAGGCAATGTGACCATTTCCAATGCAGTCGGCACCGGCATCTGCGATGACAAGGCGATCTACAGCTATATGCCCGAGATCGTGAAATTCTATCTGGGTGAAGACCCCATCCTGCTCAACGTGCCGACCTGGCGCTGCCGCGAGCCGCAGGCGCTGAAATACGTGCTCGACCATCTGCCCGAACTGGTGGTGAAGGAGGTCAACGGCTCCGGCGGCTACGGCATGCTGGTGGGCCCGCATGCAACGAAGGAGCAGATCGAGACCTTCCGCGCCAAGCTGGTAGCGCATCCCGAAGGCTTCATCGCCCAGCCGACGCTGGCGCTCTCCACAGTGCCCTGTTTCGTCGACAGCTGCCTGGCACCCCGCCATGTCGATCTCAGGCCCTATGTCCTGTGCGGTGCTGACGGCGTGCGCGTTGTGCCCGGCGGTTTGACGCGCGTGGCGCTGAAGGAGGGCTCGCTGGTGGTCAACTCCTCGCAGGGCGGCGGCACCAAGGACACGTGGGTGGTGGAAGGCGATCTCTCGCCGCTGGGGGATCGCTGACCATGCTGTCACGCACTGCCGACAGTCTCTACTGGCTCTCACGCTACATAGAGCGGGCCGAAAATCTCGCCCGCATTCTCGGCGTGGCGGAACGCCTGTCCACCTTGCCGTCGGCCTACGCCGGCGCCTCCAGCGAATGGGAAAGCGCCATCGCAACAGCGGCGTGTGGTCCCGCCTTTTTTAACAATTACAGCCAGGCCACACGCGCCAATGTCATCGAGTTTATAGTGGCGTCCGAAGCCAATGACTCGTCGATCCGCAAATGCGTGGAAACGGCGCGGACCAACGCACGCTCTGTCCGCACCGCGCTGACCACCGAGATGTGGGAGATCATCAACGGGCTCTGGCACGAGGTGCAGAAGTTCAAGCTGAAGAACATCGATCCCAGCCAGTTGGCAAAATTCCTGACCGTCATCCAGGAAGCCTCCCTGCGCTTCGATGGTGCTGCCTATCGCACCATGTTGCGGACCGATCATTTCCACTTCCAGCGGATCGGGATGTTTCTGGAGCGCTCCGACAACATCGCGCGCCTGATGGATGTGAAATATCACGTTCTGCTGCCCGAGCAGGAGCCGGTCGGAGGCGGGCTCGATTATTTCCAGTGGTCGGCGATCCTGCGCGCGGTCGGTGCGCTGACATCGTATAACTGGGTCTACAGGGACAACGTCAAACCCTGGCTGGTGGCTGATTTCATGATCCTGAGGCTGGAACAGCCGCGGTCCCTGATTTCTTCCTACGAGAACCTCAACCGCCAACTCGACAGTCTCTCAGAGAAATACGGGCGGCAGGGTCAGGCGCAGCGTCTTGCGCGGGCGGCCTTTGCCAATCTGCAGAACCAGAACATCGATGATCTGTTCCAGTCCGGCCTGCATGAGTTCCTCACCGGTTTTATCCAGAGCAACGATGCGCTGGGCGCGGCCGTGACTGAGCAATATCTGCTATGACGGCTCATTAACATGCGCCTGAAAATTCGTCACGAGACTCATTACAGCTATGGCAGGCCCGCGACCTCGGCCGTGCAGATCCTGCGGCTGACCCCGCGCAGCCACGATGGCCAGTTCGTGCGGCGCTGGCGCGTCGAGATCGATGCGGATTGCCGTCTTGACCGCGACGATGACGCCTTCGGCAACATCACCCATACTTTCACCGTGGAAGGGCCGGTGAAGACCATGAAGATCCTGGCCGAGGGCGAGATCGACACGGCGGACCGCCAGGGCATCATCCAGGGTGCTGCCGAGCGCTTTCCACTTGGCTTCTGGCTGCGGGAAACTGCGCTGACCCGGGTTGAGCCTGCGATCCGCGACTATGCCCGCCAGATCGCAGGCGGGGAGGGCGGCGACAAGCTGGCCACGGTGCATGCCCTGATGGCCGCCATCAACACGGACTTCAGCTTCATGATCGGCGAGACGACGGCATCCACCACGGCGATGCAGGCTTTCAGGCAGAAATCCGGCGTGTGTCAGGACCTCGCCCATGTCTTCATCGCCTGCGCCCGCTCGCTGGGCATTCCAGCGCGTTATGCCGGAGGTTATTATCTGCGTACGGATACCGAACAGCAGGCGGCAGGCCACGCCTGGGCCGAGGCTTATCTCGACGGGTTGGGATGGACCGGCTTCGATCCGGCCAATGGCGTCTGCATCACCGACCGCTATGCACGTGTCGCCATCGGGCAGGATTATCTTGATGCGGCTCCTATCAGGGGGGCACGCATTGGCGGTGATGACGAGCAGTTGATGGTCAGCGTCGAGGTGAAACAGGGCCGGGCGATGGTCGAGGCGTGATTGTTGCGTTAATCCCGCAGCCCGTTCTGGTCCGGCAATTGCAAGCTGACAGCAGGGCCGCTACAGGCTTGGTCCAGGAACAACAATGGACGATTCCGGCATGACCTATTGCGTTGGCATTCTGGTGGAACAGGGCCTTGTCATGATGGCCGACACCCGCACCAACGCGGGGCTGGACAACGTCGCAACGTTCCGCAAGCTGCATGTCTTCGAGAAGCCGGGCCAGAAGCTGTTTTCGCTCTGCACCGCAGGCAATCTTGCCGTCACCCAGTCGATCGTTTCGCATCTGCGCGAGGGCATCAAGGACCCGGAGACGAAAAAGATCGAGCGTCTCATCGATATGCCGACGATGTTCGAGGCTGCGCAGTTCGTGGGCAAGGCCATCCGCAAGGTCTTCGACATCGATGGCAACGCGCTGGAGCAGCATGCTTCTGCCTTCGACGTGACCATGCTGCTGGGCGGCCAGATCAAGGGAGAGCATATGCGGCTCTTCATGCTCTACAAGGCCGGCAATTTCATCGAGTCGACGCAGGACACCTGCTTTCTGCAGGTGGGCGAGCACAAATACGGCAAGCCGATCCTTGACCGCGCCGTGAACTACCGCACAGATATGTATGATGCGCTGAAGCTGGGCCTGATTTCCATGGATTCCACCATGCGCTCCAATCTCGGCGTGGGCTTGCCGGTTGATCTGATCGTCCAGAGCCGTGATTCAATCGGCTTTGATGTGCGCCGGCGGATCGAGGCGGGCGAGCCGTATTTTCACGATCTGCGCGAGCGCTGGTCCGCTGCGCTAAGGCAGGCGCATCAGGCGATTCCCAAGCCGCCTTATGCAAGGGAGGGGTGATTATTTCCCCTCCCAACTGGGCTCTCGCTTCTCCAAGAACGCGCCGATGCCTTCCTCTGCGTCCCGCGCCAGCATGTTCTCCAGCATCACATCGGAGGCGTATGCGTATGCCTCCTTCAATGTCATCTCGCACTGTCGGTAAAATGCCTGCTTCCCGATCTTGACCGTGAGCGGTGATTTCGACGCGATGATCGCCGCCATGGCGCGGGCTTCAGCCAGCGCCCCACCCGCCGCCGTCATACGGTTGACCAGCCCGTAGCGATGCGCCGTTTCCGCATCCGCCATCTCGCCGAGCAGCAGCATCTCCATGGCGTGCTTGTTCGAAACATTGCGCGACAGCGCCACCATCGGCGTGGAGCAGAATAATCCGATATGCACACCCGGCGTGCAGAACCGCGCATTTGCGCCTGCCACGGCGAGATCGCAGGAGGCCACGATCTGGCATCCTGCCGCCGTGGCCGCGCCCTCTACCGCCGCAATCACCGGCTGCGGCAGCCTCACGATCTGCTGCATCAGCCGCGAGCAACGCTCCAGGATATCCGCGAAATAGGCCCGTCCCCGGTCGGCATCCGTGCGCCGCGCGCTCATTTCCTTGAGATCGTGGCCCGCGCAGAACACCCGTCCTTCCGCTGCGATGATCACGGCGCGGATGGTGCTGTCAGCTGCAAGCGCAGTGAGTTCAGATGACAATGCCGCCAGCAGCGCTTCCGACAGCGGATTGCGCGCTTCGGGACGGTTGAGCGTGAGCGTGGCGATTCCTTCGGCATCGGAGCGGGTAAGTGCGGGGGACGGGGCTTGGATATTCATGCAGGACAGGATAGCGCTGCTTGCAGGATTGAGAAAGTGTCTGATCCTGATGGCGTCTTGAGGCTCCGCTCCGCTGCGCACCTCGGCATGAGAGGCTGAAACATCCTCTTGGCGAGCCTCGAGACACCATAAGGATCAGGCGCAATCAATCCTGCCCTGCCAACAACCCTCACAGATACGATGCCCGACATAGCCAAACCCGCCATGACCATCGCCGGGATGCAGGATTTCCTCGACCGTGAATTCCCGCAGATTCACATCGGCGGCCGCATTTTCAGCATCGAGGCCGTGGGCCACGGCACGGCGCGCATGCGGATGGCCTATCACGAGCGCAATGTCCGCCCTGGCGGTACGTTGTCCGGACCGTCCATGTTCACGCTGGCTGATCTGGCGTTCTATGTTGCCGTTCTGGGCGCGCTTGGGCCGGTTGGTCTGGCGGTAACGACGAACCTCAATATCAACTTCCTGCGCAAGCCCGCACAGCGTGATATGATCGCTGAATGCCGAATGCTGAAAATCGGCAAGCGCCTTGCGGTGGGCGAGGTGACGCTGTTTACCGACGGCGAGGACGAGCCTGTTGCGCATGCGACGGGCACATACAGCATCCCGCCGCGATAGGCGGATATGACAAGACCTCCGCAGCGGCAGGCTGCGAAGGCCGGATATTCTGAATCAAGGCCGGTTATGGACCTGCAGAATTAACCCTTGTTGCGTGCGTCAAGGGACCAGCCGCCCGCACCCGTGATGGCGAGGACGATGAAGCCGCCGGTGATGGCGACGTTCTTCATGAATGCGGTCATCTGCATCGGGTCGGCCGGTTTGAAGTGAAAGAGCAGACCTGCGGCAAGCGTGAAACCGGCAAGGCCGATGGCGGCCAAGCGTG
>CAXTUM010000233.1:0-5170 GCA_964247205.1 uncultured Beijerinckiaceae bacterium | reverse complement strand
TCCCCTCCCCCAATCGCATTCCCAGATCGAGGATCGGCTTCAGCCCAAGCCGCCGCAGCACCTCGGCATGAGCCCCTTCCGCCGACACATGGCCCGCAAGGCAATGATCGAGCGCGGACGGATCCATCGCATGCAGGATGGCCGCCGCCGCCGTCACCACATAGCCGTCGAGGATAACGGGCACGTTCTGCAGCCGCGCCGCCAGGATCGCGCCGAGCATTGCGGCGATCTCGCGGCCGCCCAGCCGCCGCAGCACCTCCAGCGGATCGGCCAGATGCGGCCCATGCAATGCCACGGCCTTCTCGACCGCCGTCACCTTCCGCGCCAGCCCCGCATCATCGACGCCTGTCCCGCGCCCCACCCAGTCCGCTGCCCTGCCGCCATAAAGCGCGTGATAGATCGCCGCTGCGATCGTCGTATTGCCGATGCCCATCTCGCCCAGACACAGCAGATCGCTGCCGCCCGCCGTCGCCTCCATGCCGAAAGCGATGGTCGCTGCCGCAGCCTTCTCGTCCAGAGCCGGTTCTTCCGTGATGTCTCCGGTGGGAATATCCAGGGCAAGATCAAAGACCTTCAGGCCGATATCGAATGTGGCGCAGATCTGGTTGACCGCACCGCCGCCCGCCGCGAAATTCTCCATCATCTGCCGTGTCACATCCTGCGGAAAGGGCGAGACGCCCTGCTTCACCACGCCATGATTGGCGGCAAAGATCGCCACCAGAGGCCGCGTGACCGCAGGCTTCGGCTTGCCCTGCCAGCCCGCGATGAACGCCGCGATCTCCTCCAGGCGCCCCAGCGAGCCCGCAGGTTTTGTCAGCATCCCTTCGCGCGCCCGCACCACGGCAATGGCTGCCTCGTCCGGCCCCCGGATCATGCCGATCAGGGCGCGGATATCGTCGAAAGGCATACCGGTGGCGGACATGAAGGAGACCTGATGGGAAAAAGCGGGGAAGAGTCGTCTTGCGCTGGCAAGCCTGTTAGACGCATCCCACCCGCCTTGAAAGAGCCTCCTTGGACCAGCCTTCCGCCGATAACGCCGCACTTGCCCCGCAAACCCTCACGGGGTGGCGCGCGGCATCGCGCGATTTCGTGCAGATGGTGCGGTTCTACTCGCGCATTCCGATGCCGAAACTGCCGTTTGAGACGGAGGCCCATGCGGTTCCGGATTTCACCACGGCAACCCGCATGCTGCCTTTGGCCGGACTGCTGATCGGCGTTCCTGCAGCCCTCACACTCTTTCTGGCGACAACCCTCGGCGTTCCAGCGCTCGTATCTGCTGCGCTTGCGGTCGCCGTAGCCGTTCTCGTCACCGGCGCTTTTCACGAAGACGGTCTCGCCGACACATTCGACGGTTTGGGCGGCGGCTGGACGCCCGAACGGCGGCTGGAAATCATGAAAGACAGCCGCATCGGATCCTATGGCGGCTCGGCGCTGATCCTGGCGCTGATCCTGCGTGTTGCAGCGATCAGCGCTTTGGTCGACGAAACGACGCCGCTTGCTGCCGGTCTGCTGGTTCTTGCCGCCGCAGGGCTGTCTCGCACCATCGGACTCACACCTGTCTCCATGCTCCCACCCGCACGTCCCGGCGGATTTTCCTCGACAGTGGGTCGCCCGGCGATGCAGACATATGGGCTGGCGATAACGCTGTCGCTATTCGTCACGGGCGGGCTGACCGGGCTGGCCGACGTGCCATTGTGGGGTGCCGCCATCGGCATCGGACTGGGCGCAGTGCTGACGGCAGCCATGACTCTCTGGTCACTGAAGTCCATCCGTGGCCAGACAGGTGATATCGCCGGCGCCTGCCAGCAATTTTCAGAGATTGCATTCTACCTCGGCATGATTATCACCGTCTGACATGAGCGCCGTTCCGTCCCCCTGCGTGAAGATCTGCATTCTCGATCCGGTTTCGAGGGTTTGTACCGGCTGTGGGCGGACATTGGATGAGATTGGTCTTTGGCTGCAGTTCTCCGACGAGGAGCGCCTCAAAGTTGCCGCAGAACTCCCGGACAGACTGGCGCGTCTGAGAGAGCGCGAAACCGCATAAATGCTTCCTGTCATCATCATTGGCCTGGCCATGGCCATCGCAATCATCGCCACAGTGACGGGGACAGACAAGCCCATCGGGCTGGACCTCGAGACCGCGATGCCGATGGTCGGCGCCGTCCTGATGGCTCTTGTCGTCGGCGCGGGCGCCATCGGCAATTTTCGCGGGCAGATGAGCGAAGGCCTGAAGGCTGTCTTCGCCTGGATCGTCATCGGCTTCGTGATCATTGCGGGCTATGCCTACCGCTTCGATCTTGCAGCCGTGGGCAACCGCGTGGTCGGAGCCGTCGTGCCCGGCGTGATGTTGTTTGGCGCAGGCGGCGAGGTCAGCGTCTCGCGTGGGGTGGATGGGCAATTCCATTTCGGCGCCATCGCCAATGGCCGCCAGATGCGCATGATGTTCGACACCGGCGCCTCCACGGTCGTGCTGACCCATGATGACGCGCAGGACATGGGCCTCAGGCTGAACGACGCGGATTTCACCATCACCGTGCGCACCGCAAACGGCACCACCCGAGCTGCGCCCGTAACGCTGACAACCATGGAAATCGGTGGCATACGCGAAGAGAACGTGAAAGCCATGGTGGCTCAGTCCGGCAGGCTCACCGAAAATTTGCTCGGCATGACCTTTCTGGAGCGTTTGTCCTCTTACGAAGTGCGTGGCGACCAGTTGACCCTCAGAGGGCGCGACCGATAATCAGCCCGCCGTTCCCGGTTTGGCGTCCAGCCGCATCATGGTCGCGGTGATAATGGCGACTGTCGAGCGCTTGTCGCCATCGATAGCGATGACTTCGCCCTGAGTCACAATCAGTGTGCGTCCAGCCTTCACCACGCGGCCTTCGGCGACGAAACGCTCTCCCTTTGCAGGTGACATCAGGTTCACCTTGAATTCGACGGTGAGCACGGAAGACCCTTCCGGCATCACGGACAAAGCGGCATAACCGCAGGCGCTGTCGACAATCGTGGTGATCACGCCGGCATGCAGAAATCCGTGCTGCTGGCAGATATGTTTCGCATAGGGCAATGCAATCACGGCCCTGCCCTTCGCGATGGTTTCCAGCGTGGCGCCGATAGTCGCCATAATGGTCTGCCGGGCAAAGCTCTCGCGGATCAGGGCGTCGAAATCACTCATGCCGCAACACTCTCCTCACGGCGTGCGATCGCTTCACGCACAATGGCAATAGCGGCATCATACTCAGCCACCCCCGCACCGGGCTTCAAGCCGTCGGTCGAAAGATAGCGGCGATACAGCCGCGCACCGGGCTGGCCGGGAAACAGACCCAGCAAATGCTTGGTGATGCTGTGCAGGCGCACGCCTTTGGCCAGTTGCTCCGCCACATAGGGCCTGAACGCTTCCAGCGCCTCGAAAGCATCAGCGACAGGGGCAGGCTCGCCAAACAGTTCCGGATCAACCCCGATCAGCATTTCTGGATTCTGATACGCCGCACGGCCCAGCATCACGCCGTCCACACGCTTCAACTGTTCAGCGCTTTCCGCCAGCGTCGTGATCCCGCCATTGATCACAACAGGCACCACAGGAAACGCCTGCTTCAGACGGTGCACCAGTGCATGATCCAGCGGCGGCACCTCGCGGTTCTCCTTGGGCGAAAGCCCCTGCAGCCAGGCCTTGCGGGCATGCACGAAAAGCGCATCACTGCCCGCTGCAACCACCTTTTCGGCCAGCCCGAACAGCGCCGCCTCCGGATCCTGATCATCGACGCCGATCCGGCATTTGACGGTAACAGATATACTGACCGCGGCCTTCATCGCAGCCACGCAATCCGCCACGAGATCAGGCTCGCGCATCAGGCAGGCCCCGAAATGGCCGCCCTGAACACGGTCCGACGGGCAGCCGCAGTTGAGATTGATCTCGATATAGCCCTCGTACGCACAGATACGCGCCGCTTCCGCCAGCGTCTCCGGCTCCGATCCGCCAAACTGCACCGCCACCGGATGCTCATGCTCGCCAAAACCGATGATCCGCGCGCGGTCGCCATGGATCACAGCCCCCGGTGTCACCATCTCGGTGTAGAGCCTCGCATGACGCGACAGGATGCGGTGGAACGAGCGGCAGTGCCGGTCGGTCCAGTCCATCATCGGCGCAACCGAAAAGCGGATGTCGCGGGGAGTGAGAAGAGTGGTCATGGTTCTGGAGGTAGCGACTTCGGCTGCAAATTGCAAAATGGGCTTGCTAAAGGCATGTCGACGGTATCGGGCAGGATGATATTCAACAAACTTGTTTTCTGTTGAATATGGTGATATTCAACAATCTCAAAGATTGTTGAACATGTCATGATCCGCCATCACTCCGCGGTCGCGCACGCTGCCTATTCAGACCTCCTGCAATCCCTGCGGGATGAGGCAGTCGCTGACCTTCGCGGAACACCAACGCTGTTCAAAACCGCCAAGGGCCGCGCGTATTGGTACGACAGCTACCGGATCGGATCGGACGTCCGCAAAATCTATCTCGGCGAGGACAGCGACGTCATGCGCGCCCGTATCGAACGCATGACAATGGCGAAGGATCAAAAGACGGAGCGGCGCGCTTATCGCACGCGTCTTATCCGCATTCTCCGCGCAGAAAATTTCCTGAGCGTTGCCGCAGGAACAGGCAGTCTTCTCTCAGGTCTGGCCGGTGCGGGCGTGTTTCGGCTTGGCGGCACAATCGTTGGCACTCACGCCTTCCGGCTCTATGAAGGCGAGCTCGGCATCCGCTACGGTTTCGACGAGACAGCACAGACGAATGATCTGGACATTGCCAGCTTCCAACGGCTGTCGCTTGCGCTTGATGATGTCGTTTCGGAACAACTGCACAAGGTTCTTTCCGACTTCGCTTTTGAAGCCGTTCCATCACTCGACAGAGACAAGACATGGCGCTGGAAGCAGACGCGCAGCGAGACCTTGGTGGAATTCCTGATGCCATCTTTCGAGGAGAATGAAACTCTGCGCCCACTCCCGGCGCTCGGCGTCCACGCACAATCCTTGCATTACCTGAACTACCTCATCGCCGAGCCGATCAAGGTTGCAGTACCTTACCGCAATGGCGTGCTCGTCCAGATTCCGCGCCCTGAGCGGTTCGCCATCCACAAACTGATTGTTGCAGACCGCCGTAAGGATGGACCTGACA
>CAXTUM010000232.1:0-5174 GCA_964247205.1 uncultured Beijerinckiaceae bacterium | reverse complement strand
GGCGCTCAACATGATCGCGTTGTGGAAGCAGGAAGCGCGCGATCCGTCACGCACCACGGGCGAGAGCAAGACCGAGGAGTTCGGCGTGGTCTGGCGGCGGTTCTCGCAGGAAAGCGGAGCGCGCCGGTTCCTGATCGCGGTCGGGCTCGGGACGGCAGCCTTCAGCATGCAGGATGTCATCCTCGAACCCTATGGCGCCGAGGTTCTCAAGCAATCGGTGGCGCAGACAACCATGCTGACCGCGATCATGGCGGCGGGTTCCATGGCGGCTTTCGTGATGGGCGCCCGTGCGTTGATGAAAGGCGCTGATCCTGCCCGTCTGGCGGCGCGTGGTTTGCTGATCGGCATTGTTGCATTCACCACTGTCATCATGTCGGGACCGCTGCAATCCGCCATGATTTTCCGCATCGGCACGTTCGGCATCGGTCTTGGCGCCGGATTCTTCGCCATCAGCACGCTGACGGCCGCGATGTCTTTCGGCAAGGAAGTCGGCGCCGGTCTGGCGCTGGGCGCCTGGGGCGCCGTGCAGGCAACCTCTGCGGGCCTTGCGATGGGCTTTGGCGGCGTGTTGCGTGATCTGGTCGCCACTATCGCTGCTACCGGCAAGCTTGGTGTGGCGTTCAAGGGCGTCGAGGTCAGCTATGCCGTCGTCTACCACTTCGAAATTCTGCTGCTGTTCATTGCTCTCGCGGCGGTCGGCCCTCTCGTGGGGGTGATCGGCGCGAAGCAGGACGAGACTTCATCCCCGTTCGGGTTACCCGCCTTCCCGAACTGAACCACCACGGAGGATATCATGGGCGAGAATATCGATCTGGCGCTGGTCAGCGTCTATCTCTTCATCGGCTTCTTCGTGATGCTGGTTTTCTGGCTCCATCGGGAGAGCAAGCTGGAGGGCTATCCGCTCGTGCCGGACATCGGCGAGAGTCGGGGCAGGACGATCGGCTTTCCGGAGCCGGGCCCATCCAAGACCTTCAAACTGGCCAATGGCGAGAGCGTGACTGTCAAGGGCGGCAGGCCCGATACGCGTGAACTGGCGCTGAAGCCGATGGCCCGTCATCCCGGAACGGCCTATATTCCGACCGGTCATCCCATGGCGGATGGCGTTGGTCCTGCATCCTACGCCGAGCGTGCCGACCGTCCGGACCTGATGGAGGACGGCAGCGTCCGGATCAAACCGCTGCGCCTGGCCCCTGCCTTCCATGTCGCCAAGAACGATCCAAGCCCCATCGGCATGCAGGTCATCGCGGGCAACAACAAGGTTGCGGGCAAGGTGGTCGAGCTCTGGATTGACCGCGCGGAGTACCTCATGCGCTACATGGAGGTTGAGGTTCCTGTTGCAGATGGCGCGCGCCGCGTGCTGTTGCCGACAAACTTCGCCGTCATTGACGGCGACCGCAAGACCGTCACCGTGCGGTCCATCTTTGCCGAACACTTCCCGACCGTGCCTGGCACGAAGAGCATGGATCAGGTGACTTTGCTCGAGGAAGACAAGATCATGGGCTACTATGGCGGCGGCACGCTGTATGCGACACGCATGCGGCAAGAGCCGCTGGCCTGAGCGGCGGCGTGAAGGGGGAGATCACGCAATGTCGCACGATGATTTTGAATTCGAACCTGTAAGAGGCCTTCCGGCAGTCCTGCCGGAAGGAGAGCGCATGGTCTGGCAAGGGGCGCCTGATGCCATCGGCCTTGCGATCCGCGCTTTTCATGTCCGCAAGGTTGCTGTGTATTTCCTGATCCTGATGGTCTGGCGCTTCGGCTCAGCCCAGAATGGCGGGCAGGATATCAGCGCGTCCCTTGGATATGCGCTGGGCGTCCTGCCGCTGGCGCTGGCCGCCATCGGGGTGCTTTCCCTGATTGCCTGGGGCTATGCAAGGACAACGGTCTATACGCTGACCAGCAAGCGCCTCGTGATGCGGTCGGGCATCGCGCTGCCGATCACGCTCAATCTGCCGTTCAGCAAGGTCATCGGCGTTTCACTCAAGAACCATCCCGATGGAAGCGGTGACATCGCCCTGAAGGTTCCGCAGGATGACAGAATTGCTGCGATGCTTGTCTGGCCGCATATGCGGCCTTGGAGCTGGAGCAATCCGCAGCCAATGCTGCGCTCTGTGCCGGATGCGGCCAGTGTCGCGAAGATCCTGATGACAGAGCTTGGCGAGGGCGCGCCTGCTGATCTCGCGCCGGTGGGCAGGGATGGAGCAGTCACGGGCATCTCTTCGGGTGACCGTCATTTGCCCGTTGGGGTGCACGCCTGACCGGCAGCACCGCCAAAATCTGATACCAATGGGGGAATTACTATGTCTGAAGGCTGGTCCGCCTTGAACCCTACTGCCCGTCCACGCCCGGCGGAGCGGCCCATTATCGGACGACGCCCGATCATTCTAGCCTCATCATTGGTCATAGCATCGCTGATCATAGCAGCTTTTGCCCGTTTTACGGGCATTGGCGTGGCCAGCCTGCCCGATGTGCCGGTCATTGAATCCCGCGAACTGACCCTTGTCGAGCAGGCCGACGGGAGAGTGGAAGTACGAACTGCCGGCACCGGCGAAATGGTGCAAAGTTTGGCTCTGAAGGACGGTGGCGGATTTATCCAGGCCATTGTCAAAGGGATGATGTTCGAAAGGGCTCCGAAGAAAATCGGGCCGGAAGTGCCTTACAGGCTTTCTCGTCACATTGACGGACGCCTGATATTGCATGATCCCGCAACAGGGCGGCGCCAGACGGTCGATACGTTTGGTTCCGTCAACACAGAGGCTTTCGCCAAACTGCTTTCCAAAGGGGAAAAGCGATGATTGGATTTCTGTTCGGAGCACGGGAGACATTCGTGGTTCCGTGCACTGTCGAGCTGGAGCAGACGGCCGAATTCATGCAGGCCAATGTCAGCCTTCAGGGCATTGAAGTGGAGGTTGGCGATACCGTCCTTGTGCACGACGCGCCGACCAGCGTGGCTTTCGGCGATCACCAGTTTTTCGAGCGCACGGCTACGGTCACCCGCGCCAATGCGCTCGACAGGTTTCTAACCAAAATGAGCGCTTATCTGGAACTGACCGAACTCTATGAGACTGGATTCGACGCCAATATGTTCGGGGGAACACCGGCAGCACGGAGTGGAACATGATCCCGCAGGAAGGCGGCGCCCAGCCCGTCTACAACACCATCGACATGGCGACAAAAGAGACCGTTCTGTCTCCGCGCTTCTACACGACCGACTATGAGGCGATGGACAAGATCGACGTCAGTCTCGTCCGCCGCGAATGGGACGGGTTGATGGCCGAGATGCGGGCCGATCCCAACAAGATGCACTTCAAGAAGACGCCCGAGTTTGATGCATTCGAGCTCGACAAGCTCGATCCTGAACTGCAGGCGGAATTTGTTGACTTTCTGGTGAGCTCGCTGACAGCCGAATTCTCGGGCTGCATCCTCTACTCCGAAATCAAGAAGCGCATGAAGAACCCGGATATGCGCGATCTCTTCACCTTCATGGCCCGCGATGAATCTCGCCATGCCGGGTTCATCAACGAGAGCCTCAAGGCTGTGAATGTCGGTGTGGACCTCGGCTTCCTGACCAGGGTCAAGAAGTACACTTACTTCAAGCCCAAGTTCATCTTCTATGCGACCTACCTGTCCGAGAAGATCGGCTATGCCCGCTACATCACCATTTTCCGCCTGCTGGAGAAGAACCCGGACAAGCGCTTCCACCCGATCTTCAAATGGTTCGACAACTGGTGCAATGATGAATTCCGCCATGGCGAGGCCTTTGCGCTGCTCATGCGCTCGGACCCGTCGCTGACCACCGGCATGAACAAGTACTGGATCCGGTTCTTCCTGCTCGCGGTCTACGCCACGATGTATGTCCGCGATCACATGCGCCCTGCCTTTCACAAGGCGCTGGGGGTCGACATCAAGGATTACGACATGCGGGTCTTCCGCATCACGTCGGATATCGCGCGTCAGGTCTTCCCGGTGGAGCTCGATATCGACAATCCGGCCTTTCTGCAGGGACTTGAGCGGCTCAGGTTGATTTCGGAAGCGACGAGCAAGGCGAAGTCACAGGGTGGCCCGATGGGCGCCCTCAAGCGTTTTGGCCTTGGTGTCTCCGGCCTGACCACATTCCTGAAACTCTACTTCCTCCCCGTGAAGCAGAATGCCCTGCCGGAGAACATCCGGCTCAACCCCGCCTGGTAACGAATTGCCGTCGGCTCGCCGACAGCGATCTGGCCAGGTCCAGAGGAGACATACAAGGTGACGGAGATTGGACTGCCAATCCTCTTCTGCATCTTCGTCTGGTGGTTCAGCACGGGCGCAATCCTGTATCTGGATGGCCTGAAGCGCAGCACCTTCTCCTTCAGCATGCTGATGGCGAGCTTTGCCTCAATGGTTGCACTGGGTGCGCTCTGGTGGATCCGGGATACGGCGGACACGACATCAGCGTATATCGGCTTCACGGCCTCCCTTGTGATCTGGGGCTGGAACGAGATGGCCTTCCTCATGGGCTACATCACAGGCCCGCGCCGCGTGCCGTCAGATGGACAGGCCACGGGCTGGAGGCGCTTCAGGGAAGCGTCCGAAACGATCATTTCGCACGAAATCGCGATTGCGCTGTCGGCCCTTGCCATTGGCCTCGTGACCTGGGGCAGTGCCAATATGGTGGGCTTCTGGACCTTTGTGATCCTCTGGGTGATGCGGCTCAGCACAAAGTTCAATATCTTCCTGGGCGCACCCAATGTGACGGATGAATTCCTTCCGGAGCATCTGTCGTATCTCAGCAGTTATTTCCGCAGACGGCCAATGAACGGCCTGTTTCCGCTGGTGATCACGGTTTCGACGCTGGTCACTGTCTGGCTTACGCATATGGCTGTGTGGGCGCAGGGAACGGCCTTCGATACGGTCGCCTACACGCTTCTGGCGAGCCTTATGGCGCTGGCCGTGCTGGAGCACTGGCTGCTTTTCATCCCGCTGCCGACAAGCTGGCTGTGGCGCTGGGGGTTGCGTGACCGCGCCGCGACCGGTCGCGCAATGGCTGTCACTGTCGGTTCTGGTTCAACGCAAGAGATTTCACCAGGCGGCCTGACGGGCCGCCGCACAGGTATCGTGATCAAATGAGGAGTATCGCGAATGTCCACTGACACTCATTTCACCCATGCGCTCGATGGATCGGCTGCCTCCATGGC
>CAXTUM010000231.1:0-5194 GCA_964247205.1 uncultured Beijerinckiaceae bacterium | reverse complement strand
GTGGTGCTCGCCCGCGTCGGCTTGGGCGCGGGGCTGCTCCGCCTGTTCATGCTGGCCACGGGCCGGACGATGCCGCGCGACTGGGCGGTGTGGCGGGCGTTTGCGATCGTCGCTTTCCTCGGCAACGCGCTCCCCTTCGTTCTGTTCGCCTGGGGGCAGCAGCGCATCGACAGCGGCTAGGTCGCCGGACACGGTGCGCGAATTGTCGTGGGCAAGCAGCTCGCCATCCTCAGCGTCTAGAGGCTCCAGCCCGTCATCCTCGTCGATCTCGTCCGGGTCTGGCCAAAGCCCTTCATCGGCGAAGGGCTTCGGCATCTCCCAGGGCCGCGGACCTATGGGACGCGTGGGGACACCAGCGCTCGCCTCCTCTAGAGCCGTGTCGCCCTCTGAGCCATTCGCCTTATGGTCGTCTTCCGCCACGCCGATCAGTCGGCAGATCGCGTCCGGTGCCAGCACGGTTTCGGGCGCACGCCGCGCCAGGCTGCGGCGTTGGTTGAGGATCCGCGCCGCGCGCACCACACCGGTGGAAGGTGCGCGGACGTCCATGCCTGCGTCGTGCAGCACGAGGTCCTCCAGCGAGACCAACTCGCCCGACAAATGCGCCAGCGCCTGTGCCTCGAACAGCTCGGCTCGGGCTCGCACGCCGTCAGCAAGAACAGGCTCGCTGCGCACCAGCCGCTCGTCGAGCCGCACCAGAGCCAGCGTTGCAGCCTCGACAGGTCTGGCGAGATCGCAAATCAGCTCGCGCAGGGTTATTTTAGAGAGAGTGTAAGAGTCTGGTTTCACAACGGATAGATTATCAAAACCAATACAGATAGCTATTAAATTGTTTCACCCATGCATATCTGAAAGGCGATCCATAACTCACGATAAGGACCTCTTATCGATGATGATGGACAGGCGCACCGGAATCGTCGAAAAGGCTGGTGATGCAATCGAAATCAACAACTGGACCGACAAAAGCGGCCGGGCGTGGACCGCGTGGCACGCTATTCGGTGCGTGCCACCGGCTCATGCTCTCCGCTGCGCGCCAGCGCCACGAACCTCGTCCGGATCTCGTCGAAGAGGCGCGGCGGCAGCGGCCCGTAGTAGCCGTCAGGGGCTTCGGTCTGAGGCGGCCGCAGATCCGGCCCCGGCCAGGCGAAGCGGTTGCTTTCGGTCAGAACCACCCAGGAGCGCTGATCGTCGAGCCTAAGCCGCCGCTTGACGGAGGCGGGCAACTCAACCGCGTGATGGGGCCTGGCTGGCGGGCTATGGGTGATCGGCAGGACGCGCACGAAGCGGACGCCTTCGGCACTGGTCTCGACCAGCGCCAACACCAGGCAAGGGCGGTCCTTGTCGCCCTCCTCCTTGCCCTGGCGCGCCGCCCAGGCCCAGAGGTAGGTATAGCGCAGCACATGGCCGATCCTGATCTCGCTGGGGATCATATCGTGTCGTCCACGCTGCTGATGCCGCAGGCGTCAGCGCTTGTCGTCGAGTTCGGCGTCGAGATGCGAAAAGCCCGGCGCCATTCGCGCCGCCTCGACCGCAGCGATCTCCACATCGGCCAGTTCGGAGGTCAGTTCAACCCGTCGCTCGCGCCGCGTCAGGTGCAGATAGTCCTCATAGGCCATCAGCACGGTGCGCGGGCGGCCGTTCTTGGTGACGATGACCGGCTCGCGCACGGCGGCGTCCTGATAGGCGCCGAAGTTCTTGGACATGTCGGCGGCAGTGACGGTCGATGGCATGATGATCGCTCCTTGATTCGGATTATACGGAATTACCGGAGTTCCCGCAAGCTTCCTGGATGTGTCCGATGACGATCGAGACGGATGATTCCGAACACGCGCGCTTTGCCGAGCTGAATGCGCTTGCAGGCGTGCTGCCCTATCACCGGCGCGACGAACTGTCGGCGCTGCTCTCGGACGCCGACGTCGCCACCCTGCGCCATCTGGTCGAGAGCGGCATGGGCGCCAACACCCTGCGCGCCATCGCCTCGGACCTGGCCTATCTCGAGCGCTGGGCGCTGGCGGCGACAGGCTCTCCCCTGCCGTGGCCAGCTCCGGCTTCGGTGGTGGTGAAGTTCATCGCCCATCACCTGTGGGATGCGGTGAAGAAGGAGAGCGATCCGGAGCATGGAATGCCGGACGAGGTCGCGCACGCGCTCAGGGCCATGGGTGCCCTGAAATCCACCGGTCCGCACGCGCCGGGCACGGTGAAACGGAGGCTGTCGCTCTGGGGCTCAATGCACAAATGGCGGGGTCTGTCCGGGCCTTTCGGTGACGGCCAGATCAGGACCGCGCTCAGGCTCTCGGTCCGCGCCGCCGCCCGGCCCCGCAGCCGCAAGAGCGAGAAGGCGGTCACCGGCGACATCGTGGCGAAGCTCATCGCCACCTGCTGGTTGAACCGCCCGCAGGATCTGCGCGACAAGGCGCTGCTGCTGATCGCGTTCGCGAGTGGAGGGCGAAGGCGTTCGGAGGTGGCGGGCCTGCGCCTTGAGGACATTGTGGCGGAGCCAGACGTGCCCTCGGTACCCGGCGATCCCACCTCCCCGCCCCTGCCCTGCCGGCGCATCCGGCTAGGCCGCACCAAGACCACCGATGCCGACCAGGATGCGAGCGTCTTCATCATCGGCGCGCCGGTCGTGGCGCTGGAGGCTTGGCTCGCCTTCGCGAAGATCAGCAGCGGCTCCGTCCTCCGCCGCATCGACCAGTGGGAGAATATCCGTCCTGAAGGCCTCACCGGCCAGGGTGTCAACCTGATCCTCAAGCGCCGCATCGCCATGGCCGGGCTCGATCCCGCCAGCTTCTCGGCCCACGGGCTGCGCTCCGGCTTCCTCACCGAAGCGGCCCGGCAAGGCGTGCCCCTGCCCGAAGCCATGGCCCAGAGCCTGCACACCTCCGTTCAACAGGCCGCGCGCTATTACAACGATGCCGAACGCCGGATGGGACGGGCGGCAAGACTGCTGGGATGAGCGTTAGCCGCCATCGTTCTCAAGGGTTCCAAGGGTTGCGGAACACGATCCAGGGGATCGCTCCTACAATCAAAAAGCGCCACCAGCTAGCGGTGTCGGATTGGTTCGTTGGCGAGCCATCGCAGCAGAGGGCCGCCACCGTCAATCTGGGCGCAGATCCCGGTACGGTTTGAGCCGCTGATCATGTTTGCGACCTCAGAAAGCATCTGTCGTCTTCATCCCGCTTGACGGCATCGAGCCGTCGCGCGGGATTGGGCTGCGGCACTGTTGAGCCAAAACACTCTCTCTGGCTTCCCAGGATACGACCGGCTCGGCCGGCCTCAAGGATCGGCGGCACCCCCAGTTTTAAGGCGGGAGGCTAACGCATCCCGCGAGAAAACCGGCTCCCCCGCCGCCCGCCGCTGGCGGCGCTTCGCGTCCTTGACCCCGCCCTCCCCGGTTCGTCGCGGCGCTTCGTCATCAAGACGAAGGAGATCGACGATGAGCAAGATCACAACCCACACCATGCCTGCCGAGGAGATCGTCTGCTGGATCGCGGAGATCGAGCGCGAATTTCCGACCCTCCCGCGGAGCGAGCAGCGCATCGCCCGCCAGCAACTACGCCAGCTCCGCGACGAGCTCGGCATCCGGGACGAGTTCGACCGGATCGAGACCGAGCAGCGCTACTTCGCAGAGGTGGAGACCTACGCCGCAACGATCGAGCCGGACGGTTTCGAATTGCCGTTCTGAGGCCGTGCAAGAGGGAGTTCTCGAAACTCCCTCTGGCTAGAGTCACGCCCAATACCAGTTCGCTCCACGAGACCCGAGAGCCTGTCTGCTGCAACCGTGACACCGAGGCATCCATGATCGCCCGCGAAGTGAAAGTTGCCAACTGGCAACTTTGGTTCCCATTCGTTGCCACAGCGGTTAAAAGTCGTTAACCCAATAATGCTTGCCAAGCTCCGAGAATCGGGCGCATAAAATCTGCGGTTTAACAGCGCAGCTTTGATAAAAAGCGTAGCTAGGACATTTCGCAGAGCGGCTTGGAGAGATGACACTGTTAAAAGCTCGGATGACGGACGTTATTGCCGGAGATGGGGCTGCCCTCTCCGAGGAGCTCCACGCGCTTCGGCAAACGCTTTTCCCTCCCGCGTCGCAGAAGACCCTGAGGTCATTTTCATCTGGAGAGGCTGCGAAGCTAATAGGCATCGCTGATGGCTATCTGCGGCAATTGTCACTTGAGGGAAAGGGCCCCCAACCGGAAACAACGGCGAGCGGTCGACGCTCGTTCACGCTGAGCCAGATCAACGAGCTACGAGCATTGCTGCACGACACGGGCAAGGGCAAGGAATACCGATTTCGCCGGACAGCGGCTGAACCATGCCAGGTAATAGCAGCCGTAAACTTCAAGGGTGGATCGGGCAAGACAACCACAGCTGCGCATCTCGCGCAGTACTTTGCACTCCGCGGGTATCGTGTCCTTGCCGTTGATCTCGATCCACAGGCCTCTTTGACAGCGCTACACGGTTATCAGCCAGAGTTTGATGTCAACCCCAATGAAACGCTTTACGGAGCGATCCGATACGACGCAGAGCGCCGGCCTTTGAAGGACATCGTTCGGAAAACGTACTTTCCAGGCCTCGACATCGTGCCCGGAAATTTAGAGCTGATGGAGTTCGAACACGATACGCCAAAGGCGCTCCTTGACCGCGAAAGCGAGGCGTTTTTCGGTCGGATTGCATCTGCTCTCGGCGAAGTCGCCGAGGACTACGATGTGATGGTGTTGGATTGCCCACCTCAACTTGGGTTTCTCACGTTGGGTGCATTGTGTGCCGCGACAAGCATTCTCGTCACGGTCCATCCGCAGATGTTGGACGTAATGTCGATGTGCCAGTTCCTGCTGATGGCTGCTGATTTACTGTCCGTTGTCCAGGAGGCTGGTGCCGATCTCGACTATGATTTCATTCGCTATGTCATCACACGCTACGAACCATCAGATGCGCCGCAGACGCAAATGGTCGCCTTTATGCGATCGCTTTTCCGGGATCGCGTGCTGACCAACACCATGCTGAAGTCGACTGCGATTTCTGATGCGGGTCT
The DNA here is from genome assembly GCA_964247205.1 of uncultured Beijerinckiaceae bacterium. GTDB lineage: Bacteria > Pseudomonadota > Alphaproteobacteria > Rhizobiales > Beijerinckiaceae > JADCCX01. The sequence continues at coordinate 162 of CAXTUM010000231.1, read as the reverse complement.
ATCCAAGCAAACGCTTTACGAGGTCGGCAGGGAGAATTTTACCCGCGCAACCTATGACCGTGCTGTCGAGGCGCTTGACGCGGTGAATGGCGAAATTGAAGGCCTCATGCGTCAGGCCTGGGGCCGACCCGTGAAGGGGAGGCCTGAATGAGCCGCAAAGAC
>CAXTUM010000230.1:0-5194 GCA_964247205.1 uncultured Beijerinckiaceae bacterium | reverse complement strand
TTGCAGGGCAACGATGTCCGGGCTCTGGCCGGATTGCGAGACGGTCACCACCGCCGCGCCCTTCACCTTCAGCGGGGCCTCATAGACCGAGGCTATGGACGGACCGATGGAGGCGACCGGCACGCCCAGCATGATCTCGGTGAGGTATTTGAAATACGCCGCCGCGTGATCTGACGAGCCGCGCCCACAGGTAAGGACTACGGGAGGGCTGAGCGTGCGCAGGCGCTGGCCGATGGCGGTGATTGCGGTGCTGTTTTGCTCAAGCATACAGGCGACGGCGGCGGGTGCTTCCGCCGTTTCGCGGGCCATGAGTGATGAGAATGCGTTTTTCATGACTCAATGGGCTGCATGAAGATTGTGCGTCTCTCGAGGATTCGCTTCGCTACGCACCTCGAGATGAGGATATTTGTGCAAGCAAGATTTCCTTCATTTCGAGGTGCGAGCCCCTTGACGAGCCTCGAGAAACGCACGACTTTGATGCAGCAAGCCATCGTTCGCCTCACACCTCCTCCTCGCCCACCGCCTCGCTCCACGGCTGCAGCGGTTCACACGCGCCCTCGTTCGTGCGCTTCACGCGCAGCACGCCATTGGCGATGGTGTAGGGGTTGGAATAGACCACCGGCTCCGCCAGCACTGTATCGAAGGCCTTGTCCAGCGCCTTCAGCGTGCCCTTGCCCATGCGCCGGTCTGTCACGACCTCAGGCCCGCCCGAGACATCAACGCGCGGCGTGTGGAACAGCGTGTCGAGATCCATGCCGAAATCCGCCCGCATCGCGAGAAGCTGGAACACCGCCGGGATGATCTTGCGGCCGCCGCAGCCGCCAACCGCCATCGCGCCGTTGGGACCATGCAGGATAGAAGGAACGTAGTTCGCCAGCACGCGCCGGTCGGGCGCAATTGCGTTGGGGCCGCCGGGGCGCGGATCGAACCAGTTGATACCGTTGTTCATCAGGATGCCGGACGTGGGCAGCACCACGCGGGAACCGAAAAGCGACAGCAGTGTCTGCGTCAGCGTGACCATGTTGCCGTCGCGGTCGATCACCGTGAGATGCGTCGTGCAGGTGGGGGCCGAGCGCTCGCCCGCATCGCCAAGACGCCTGAAGCGATCCTCCCAGGCCATTTTCAGCGCCGAGGCATAGGCCACATAATCATCCGCCTTGGGCCGTTTGCCCGGCTTGCGTTTGATCTTCGAAAGCGCATCGAAGGCCACGTGCAGCGTCGGTCCGCCGTTCAGTTTCGGCAGCACATGCACGCGGTGCTTGCCGTATCTGATTACCAGCGGCTCAACCGTTCGGACCTCATAGCCAGCCAGATCGTCAGACGACAGATACCCGCCCATCGCTTTCACGTCGGCGGCGATGCCATCCGCCAGTTTCCCCCGGTAGAGCGCCGGTGCGCCCTCGTCCGCGAGCACAGCAAGCGTGTTCGCCAGCACCTTCATCGGCAGATGCAGCTGCTTGCCCGTGTTGGCTGCGGGCGGCACGGGGGCCTGGCCTCCCCTCAGGAATCGCTCTGCCGTACCCTTGTCCTTCGCAAGATCAGCCTGCGCCGTCGCCACCAGCAGCGTTGTGTGCCAGTCAACCACCGGCCCCTCTTCCGCCAGCGCGATGGCCGGTGCCACCAACTCAGCCCAGGGCTTGCGGCCAAATGCCTTGTGCGCCGTCCACAGGCCCAGAGGCTCGCTCGGCGTCACCACAGCTCTGGGACCGACCGTGTTGATGTTGCCCTTGACCGCGGGCCAGCCGAAAAGATCGGCATCCGCGCCCGGCACCAGTGCAAAATCCGCCACATTCAAACTCTTCGGCGAACGTCCGCCAAAATCGAACCCCGTCACCTTGCCCGTCTTGGCATCATGCACCAGCATGCCGCCGACACCGCCGATGCCGCTCATCCAGGGCTCAACGACACCGATGGCGAAAGCTGCAGCGATGGCGGCATCGACCGCATGCCCTCCAGCCTTCAGCACGCGCGCGCCAACTTCCGAAGCCGCACGGTTCTGCGTGACGACGATGCCGCCCTTCGAGACCACGGAGGGTTTGCGGATGCTTACGCGGCGCGACAGGTTCGGCGACAGGACGGATGATTTTGGCATTGGTTTCCCCGGAGTGAGAGGGACAGACTACTTCCGCCGCAGCACTTCCGCCAAGGCCCCGCGGAAGGGGCGGAAGACAAATCGCACGCTGTGCTTGCCCGGCGGCACCGCCACCGCACGAAATGTGACATTGGCTCGTTCGATCTGCGCGGGCTGACCGTCCACCTCGACATACCACCAGTCGTCCCAGGAATCGTTCAGCACAACGAAACCACCCATCTGCGATTCTGCCTCGATGATCACTTCCGTGTTGCGGTAGCTGACGAGTTTGACCGAGCGCGAATCTTCCTTGATCTCCACCTCTTTCGGGTTGATCAGGCGATCCAGCAGAACGGTCTGCTTCGGATCGAAGGTTGGCCACGCACCCGTCTTGATGAGGCTGTCGAAATCCGCCTGCAGGGCATTGCCTGCGAAGAGCACGCGGGGCAAGGCGCGCGGGTTCTCGTAGATATAGGCATCACCCGTGCGGGCGATCAGCGGAAAGTCCTCCGGATTGAAGCGGACGGGCGGCAGGCCCTTGCGATCCGCTACCCTGTAAAGCTCATCCATCGCCACGGGCATTGCGATGTACCGCAGGCCCACAAGGTCGGCCATAACGGACATATAGGATGGCATCAGCGGCGTGAACACACGCTGGTCAGGACCTGCGATATGATCGCCCGCGCCGACGCTGCTGCTGTAGATGGCGGAGCGCACGGGATTGTAACCAAGCGTATGATGCAGGCCGTGGATCAGCGTCAGGTTCGGCCAGTGGAAATTGATTCCCGCCAGTTCCACCCGGTCGATCCGGTCGGGCGCCCGCGTTTCCTGCACCTTCTGCTTCAGGATGGCGATGGTCTCGTTCGTGCTGTCCGGCCGCAGCACCTCATAGGAGTCCGGCGAGAGCCCCGTCGATTCATTGGGCGCATTGTTCCAGCCCAGATCCGCCAGCATGAAGAAACCCGCAACCAGCATCAGCGGCACGGTCCTGCCTTCGAGGCGGTGCAGCATCGCCAACGTCATCAGGGCTGCGAGCAGAAAACAGCCGGAGGCCGCAAGCGGCGCAACCGTCTGTTCCAGCCTCCCGACGCCGAACGCCAGAACGCCGCTGGATACGCCGCAGAACAACACGAACAGACCAAAGGCGACCAGAGCCCAGCGAGGCAGCACAAAGCGCGGCGCTGCGATCCAGCGATGCAATGCATAGCCGCCAGCCATGCTGCCCAGCGCGCACGCCATGAACAGCGCATCTGCAGGACGGCGGAACTTGTCGATGCCGGGGATCAGCATGAAAACACCCGCGAAGAACGGCGTGTAGCGCCCCAGACTGTAAAGCATCAGCAGGACAAAACCGGCGAACAGGAAAAGTGCATCGCGACGGTGCGCATCCTGCCCTGCGGCCAGGTTTCCAGGCGAGGTCGCGAACTTCGGCCTGAAGCGGATCAGAAACGGCAGCAGCAGCAGACCCAGCAGCGGCAGGATACCGAAATAGAAGGTCGCCATGTTGCGGGCGAGGTAAAGGTCAACCGGCCCCCAGTCCGGGCTCGGCGGCCCCCAGTAATCTCCCAGCGGGCGGGCTATGCCGTAAAGATGCGGGATGACGGCGGTCAGCAGCGACCAGGGATGCAGCGAACCCTTGCCTGCCTCCGACAGCGTGATCAGCGGACGATTCGAATCCGCCGCCAGAAGCAGCGTCATCACCATCGGCACCGTTACCGTAATGACACCACCAAGTGCACCGAATGACAGCGGCAGCAGGCTCCGGCGGAAGGCCCAGCCGCTGCTCCACAGACGATGCAGCGCATAGAAGGCAAGCGTGATCAGGCCGAGAAAAGCCACCTGATCGCGCCCAAGCAGCATGAACCCGGCGACCACGCCGGAGGCAAAACCATAGAGCCAGCTGCCGCGGCGCAGCGCCCTGTCCAGCAGCCAGAGCGCAATGGGAAAGTAGGCAACACTCAGCACCTGCCCCACATGCTGGATGCGCCAGGCCGCAGCGCCGCCGAACGCAAAGGACAATGCAGCGACAATGGCCGCAGCTTCGTGCCACTGGCGATCCCGGAAATAGAGCAGGATGAACCAGCTTCCCACCAGAAGACTGCCCAAAAGCACCGCATCCATCTCACGCAGACCCGGAGACGGCAGCAGGTATGCCAGAAGCAGGAAGGGAGGCGAGAAGATCAGCGATTGCGGATCGGCGATCTGCGGATGCCCGGCAAAGACATTGGGCGTCCAGAACGGCGATTGTCCGCTGTGCAGGCTCTGGGCGAGGAAAGCCAGCTGCGGCTGGAAATGCGCCTTGGCATCCCATGGCACGGTGACGCTGTCGGAGAGCCAGGGCCAGGCCAGCACCAGCCAGACAAGCGACACGATCAGGACAGCAGCCGGCAGATGATAGCGGCGCAGAGGAAAGGCGTTCATGGGTGAATCACTACGGTCATTCGCGGGAGGATGGAAGCCGGTGCATGAGTGTCGGGTGAACGAGAACATCCGGTAAGGATTTTACCCGTCTCACGGTTTTGTGGGCTGGACTCTTGGCATTCTGCGCCGCTAGTTTCCCGACCCGTGTCATCACTCTCGTCTGCTCCCCCCTCTTCGCAATCTCTTTTCACCGTCGCGGGCGTCCGCAGGGGCGCCGTCGCATCGCAACCGCTTGCGGTGGGCGTGCTGGTCTATGGCATGGCCTTTGGCCTGCTGGCGCGCGAGGCGCAAATCTCTCTAAGCGAAGCCCTGCTGATGAGCGGCCTTGTCTATTCGGGCAGCGCACAGCTGGTTGCTGTCAATGCGATGGGTGGCGGTCTGGTTCCGCAGGGCGCGGCAGCTCTCACCGTCATCGGTACGATCATGCTGCTGAATGCACGGTACGTGCTATATGGCGCAGCCTTGCGGCCATGGCTTGGCGATGTTCCAGCGTGGAAGGCCTATCCGACACTTGCCGTGCTGGGCGATGGCAACTGGATGCTGTCAATGAAAGTGCAATCCGAGGGCGAGCAGGATGCAGGTTTCATCTTCGGCTCGGGCTTGGCCATGTTCATTCCGTGGCTTGGCGGCACATGGATTGGCTCAGCCGCACGGTCCCTGATCCAGAACCCCTCTGCATTGGCGCTGGATTTCCTGCTGGTG
>CAXTUM010000229.1:0-5207 GCA_964247205.1 uncultured Beijerinckiaceae bacterium | reverse complement strand
TGCGCCGCCTCAGGGAGTGTGATTGCCGAGTGTCGAGAGGATCCATCCGCAACTCTATCGAGTTGAATTCTGGCAAAATAAATGCAGCTGAAACTCTGCAACCAGCGGGCGGGGTCAGGTCCGGGCCGGGAGCATGGACAGTAAGCTGCTCACTTCTCGAAAACCGGCTCCACTTTCTCGGCATTGCGGAAAAACCGGTACATCATGTAGGCGCCGCCCGCGATGAACAGGCCGATCAGAATTTGCCGCCACAGATCGGGCAACTCGAACACGCCTCCCAGGGCCCAGCCCAGTGCCAAAGCTGCGCCAAGAATCTCTGTTCCAACCAGAATCGTCACCGAAACGATGGTGACGAGGTTTTTCCTGTTGAGGCGAGCAGCCATGACAAACACTCTTTTCAGACGGCACGACCCGCCGGGAACCTTGTGAAACTCTCCTGTGAGTTATAGCAATCCCCTGGTTGAAACAACACTTCCTGTGCATTCCCCCCGAGGCAACACCATGCATACCCCGAGCTTCAGCCAGGCCGCCGTCGCAGCCCCGCACACGTCTGCCTGCGAGGCGGGTCTTGCCGTGCTGCGCGAGGGCGGCAATGCGCTGGAAGCGGTCATTGCGGTCGCATCCACAATCGCCGTGGTCTATCCGCACATGAACGGCATCGGCGGTGACAGCTTCTGGATCATCCGCGAGCCATCCGGCAGGGTACGCTACATCGAGGCCTGCGGCTTCGCGGGCGAGCATGCCACCATCGACCGCTACAAGGCGATGGAACTCGAAGCCATCCCTCTCAGGGGCCCGCAGGCGACATTGACCGTTCCGGGCACCATCGGCGGCTGGCAGATCGCGGCGGAGATGGCACGGGAGAATGGCGGCAAGCTGCCGCTCGACATGCTGCTGCATCACGCGATCACCGCCGCACGCGACGGTGCGCCGGTCGGCGAATCCGAGTCACGCTACATCCTGAAGGACGATAAGGCGCTGATGGCACTTCCGTTTTTCACGGACACGTACTTTGCGGATGGCAAGCAGCCCGCCGCCGACAGCATCCGCCGCTTTCCTGCGCTCGCGGCGACGTTGCAGCATCTCGCCGATGCGGGCCTCGATGATTTCTATCGCGGCGACGTTGGCCGCGAGATGGCAGCGGACCTTGAACGCGCCGGGACGCCGATTTCCCGCGCTGATCTCGTGCGCTACCGCGCCGTCGAGCGCCAGCCGCTCTCGGCTCGCTTGAAGGACTGCACCATCCATATGCCGCAGCCGCCAAGCCAGGGTTTCGCGGCCCTGATGATGCTGGGCATCTTCGATGAACTCGGCGTCACGCGGGGCGAGACTGTCCAGCACTTGCATGGACTCATCGAAAGCGTGAAGCGCGCCAACACGATCCGAGACCGTGTGGTTACGGAATTCGACCGCATCCCGGAGGATATTGGGCCGTATCTCGCCCGTGACAGTTTCCGGATGGAAGCCGACCGGATCGACCACAACCGAGCCGCACCATGGCCGCTGCCCCGGATGGAGGACGGTGACACCATCTGGTGCGGCGCCATCGACGGCAAAGGCATGGCGGTGTCGCTGATCCAGTCCCTTTTCTGGGAATACGGCTCCGGCGTCGTGCTGCCGAAAACCGGCGTGCTGATGCAGAACCGCGGGCTGGGCCTGTCGCTCGATCCGGCGTCAATCAACGCGCTGAAGCCGGGCCGCCGTCCGTTCCACACATTGCATGCGCCCATGGCAGTCTTCGATGACGGGCGCATCATGAGCTACGGCTCGATGGGAGGCGAGGTGCAGCCGCAGATTACCAGCAACAATTTCCTGCGCTACGCCCGTTTCGGCATGAGCCCGTCAGAAGCGCTCAATGCGCCGCGCTTCACCTTCGGCAAGGCCTGGAATGCCGCCCGCGCCACGGTGAAGATGGAGAACAGGGTTGATCCGTCGCTGATCGCGGCGCTCGGCAAGCTGGGCCACGAGGCCGAGGTCAATGCCCATCCCTATGCCGACAGCTTCGGCCATGCGGGCATGCTGGTGAAGCATGCTGACGGCCATGTGCTGGCCGATCATGATCCCCGCGCTGATGGCGGGGCAATGGGGATTTGAAAACAGTCAGGCCGCGTTCTGCGCGGCCCCGGCGTTCCGCTTCGAAATGATCTTCGCGATCTCCTCGTTCAGCGTGATCTCGACCGCCATATCGGATGCGCGCGCGATCATTCCGGCATAGAACGGCTGGACGCCGTGGGCATCCACTGTACCATTCTCGGGCGATCCGGCAATCGACTGCTCCACGCCATGCGGAATGCGGGCGTTCTTGCCCTGCGCCGTGATCGTGAAAGTCGGCGTATCGCCATCGCCCTCGATGACGCAATCCAGCGAGCCGCCGCGTGGTATGCAGGATGCACCGACCACCAGCAGGTTGAGCAGCAGCTTCACCCGGTTTTTCGGCATCAGCAGGCGCGGGCCGGACCAGCTCATCCTGATCTTGTCATCGTTGAAAAACCCCCTGGCGACATTTTCGGCATCGCCCGTATCAATGGCCGATCCGGCAGAGCCAGCCGCGCCAAACGCGATGCGCGCGAATTGCAGGCGGGCGGAGGCGGATTTGGCGCTCTTGTTGATCATCTCCATCGCGAATTCGCGCATGCCCGCATCCTTGTCCTCGGCCAGAACCTCGAGGCCATTGACGATGGCGCCCACGGGACTGATCACGTCATGGCAGACACGGCTGCACAGGAGCGCAGCCAGATCGAGGGAATCGAGTTGAATCATGGTCATGGTCGGCCACCCTTGCAGGAAACGAATCATCGTTTTCAGGTTTAGTACAGCAACAGGAAGGGGGCAAAACGCCCTGCTGGCATTCTTCCCCGCATTGGGTCATCTTGCACGAACATGGTTGCGCAAATCATAACGGCTGGCATCCGGAGACTGCCGTGAAACAAGACGCGGGTGAAACCTTGCGAGATCCGTGGCAGCCCGTGCTGGATGTCTTTCTCGAAGCAGCCATCGCGGGGGCCCGCGCCATTCAGTCCGTGGGTCCCGCATTGCTAGAGATCAAGAGCAATGGCACGCCGCAGGCGGCAGCCGATCTGGCGAGTGATGCAGCGATCGCAGAGGTTCTGTCGCGGCGCCTGCCTGCAATACCGGTCATCTCCGAGGAAAGCAGTGACAAACTGCCGCGTGGCTTTGCGCAGGAAAGCTTCATTCTGGTCGATCCTATCGACGGAACGCGCGAGTTCATGGAAGGCCACCCTGATCACGCAATCTGCATAGCCCTGATCGAGAAGCGGCACCCCGTCGCCAGCGTGATTCTGGCGCCCCAGCAGCGCAAGGCGTGGCTGGCGGGCACGGCGGCGCATGAGATCATCCTGCACGATACGCTGGAACCTGTCGCCGGATCAGCGCGGCTGTTGCAGCTGACGGGCCAGCACGGCGAGCCGACCAGCATGGTGACCAGCCGCTCGCGGCCCGACCCCATGGCGCGGCGCATGTTTCCGCATCTTGCCGAGGGAAGCATCCGGCGCGTCGGCGCCATCCTGAAGCTGGTCGCCGTTGCAAGGGGCGATGCCTGCATCTTCCCGACCAGCAATCCGTCAGCGGAATGGGATATTGCTGCAGGAGAGGCTCTGGTGCGGGCAGCGGGCGGCATCATGCTGGGCAGAAACGGGCGGCGGCTGGTCTATGGCCGCAAGAGCCGGAAGTTCATTCACGAGCCTTACGTTGCGGCTTGCAACAGGGCCATCATGCGCAAGGCGCTGGCTCAGTGGCCCGCCTGCTGACGCACGACAGCGGGCCAGTTCTCGCGGGCCTTCTGGCGAACCGTCTGTTCACCGGCAAAACGGTCGCGGCTTGCCTCATCCCGGAACAGAACGACCTGGCCGCCGGCGATGACGAACAGATTCGGATCACCCTTGATGAGGATGCCGTCGCTCACGCTGGCCCCATCATGGCCGCCGAACAGCGGCACGTAAACTGTAGGGTCAGCCGTGAAGGCCGCCTTGTTTGCGGCAGATGTGAAGCGCCAAATGCGGTCTTTCAGTGCGACCTCGAAGTCAGGCAGGCCCTGCCGTGCCTCACCCTCGAGATGATAGGCAACCGGATCATAGCCAAAAAGGGCAAGACCAGTCCGCAGGTCAGTGACCACGTGATTCACGGGATCCGGGTTGAAAAGGTTGGGCGTCGCAGCTGTGCAGGCGGATGTGCAGATCATCTGTACGGCAAAAGCAGCAGCGGCCAATCCTGATCTCTTGTCCGTCCCGAACCGCATTTATCGCCCCAAGCCTGTCAATGTCCTCAATAAGCCATCGCTGCGTCTCTTTCCGGTTACGATGTTTGGTAAATATTTATGCTTTGATGGCATCTTCGCTGTTCCAAAGCTCTTGGCTGGGTGGCTCAAGGAGTAAGACAATGCGTAAAATTCTCTCATTGATCGCGGTCGCGACCGCTCTCTTGGCTGGAACGGCCCTGCCTGCCCTGGCGCAGCGCCAGCCGCAGCAACAGCCTCTGGCACCGGAAAATCCGAACACCTTCTCCGGGCCGGAACTCGTTCAGAACGGCCACCGCTTCTTCGGCAGCCTGTCGCGAGGGCTGGCGCTCACCATTGAGGAAGCCACGCGCCGCTGGGGCGAGCCCAATGGCTATGTGCTGGGGCAGGAGGGCTCCGGTGCATTCGTGGCTGGCCTGCGCTATGGCGAAGGCGTGCTCTACACCCGCAGTGCAGGTGAGCGGAAGGTCTTCTGGCAGGGACCGTCCGTCGGCTTCGACTGGGGCGGAGACGGTGACCGCACCATGATCCTTGTCTACAATCTGCCCAAGGTCAGCAGCATGTACCAGCGCTTTGGCGGTGTGGATGGCTCGGCCTATCTGATCGCAGGCTTCGGCATGACCGCATTGACCTCCGGAGACGGCGTCACGCTGGTGCCGATCCGCACCGGCATAGGCGCACGTCTCGGCATCAATCTCGGGTATCTCAAGTTCACGGACCAATCGACCTGGAACCCGTTCTGACCGTTTCACGCCCTCGTTCCATGCCCTTGGGCTGGCCTTGGCCGGAAGATCATGGCAAATACAGGTCCTGAATCCTGATATGGTCCACCGGTGATTGAACAAGGCCTTTATTTCGCGCTCGGCTTTATGGCCGCAGCCCTTCTGGCGCTCGCCGTGCTTCCGGCGTTCTGGCGGCGCGCCTACCGTTTGACCCGCCGCGAGATCGAGGCGAC
>CAXTUM010000228.1:0-5211 GCA_964247205.1 uncultured Beijerinckiaceae bacterium | reverse complement strand
CGGCTGGAGACGCTTCCGCCATGATGTTCACGGGCGGTGCAGGCGGCGGCAGCTCAATGACCGGATCGGGCAATGCCGCTGCGGTTTCAGCAGGCGTCCCCTTGATCTCGTCTTTCACGGCCTTGATCTCGTTGCGGATCGTATCGAGCGGATTGAAGCTGGTGGTGGCGGATTTTGCGGTATCGTTGATGTCGGTGAAGGCCTTCTTCGCCTGATCAATTTCGGCCTCGCGCATGGCCTCATCGAACTGGCCACGGAATTCGGCGGCCATGCGGCGCACCTTGCCCATGGCATTGCCAGCCGTGCGCAACAGGCCCGGCAATTCCTTGGGGCCGATCACGACCAGCGCAACGATCCCTATGACGAGGAGTTCGCCTCCCCCGACATCAAACATGGCGATCCAATCCGGTTGGAAGGCCTCTCACGAGGCCACCCGATGCCTTGTCAGTTGGGCTTTGTAGCGGAAGCAGTGGTTTTGGCAGCGTCAGCAGCCGAATTGGCGGCACTTTCCAGCTTGGCCTTTTCTTCCTCGGCCTTCTTCACGGCGTCGTCGTCCTCGGCCATGCCCTTCTTGAAGGCCTTGATGCCGCCCGCGACATCGCCCATCAGTTCGGAAATCTTGCCGCGTCCGAAAAACAGCAGAAACACTGCTCCGACGACAACCCAGTGCCAGATGCTCATCGAGCCCATGGCGGATACTCCCTTGTTACGCGGGAACGGCAGAGCGTCCCTGATGATTTGCAAAAACTAGGCGCGCTGATGCCCGAAAACAAGGACTTCGTCAAAGTCGATTGCAAGACCGACCTCCTTGCGGCGTCCTGCGGGCGGTCTTTCGCGCACGCGAGCCCGCACCGGCTGGTCCAGGCCCTGTACATCCAGCTCGATCATGTGCATTTCGCCCAGAAAACGCGCCGACTTGATGCGCGCCGGAATGCCCTGCCCTGCCGGAAGCAGCCGGAACGCCTGCGGGCGGATGCACAGCGCAGCCGGACCATCGGCCCATCCGGCGGCGGGAAAGCGGCCAACCGGTGTTTCCGCCGTGCCATTTTTAACAACCGAGGCGATTTCGTTGAGATCGCAGAAAAAGCGCGCCGCCTCCAGATCAACGGGTGAGCGATAGAGCTGTTCCGGCGCTCCGGCCTGCACGATCCGTCCGTTGCGCATCAGCACGATGCGATCGGCAATGCGCATGGCTTCCTCCGGATCGTGCGTCACCATGATGCAGGTGGCACCCGTCTCGCGCAGCAGGCCCACCGTGTCCTCACGCACGGCATCGCGCATGCGGCGGTCGAGATTCGAGAACGGCTCGTCCATCAGCAGCACGCGCGGACGGGGCACTATGGCGCGGGCCAGCGCCACACGCTGCTGCTCGCCGCCCGACAGCATGTAGGGATAGGCTTTCGCCAGCGGCGTGAGGCTGACGCGCGCCATGGCGACCTCAGCGGCGGCCTGCGCTTCCGCCCGGCTCATGCCACGCAGGCCAAACGCGACGTTGTCCAGCACGTTCATCTGCGGAAACAGGGCGTAATCCTGAAAAACCATGCCGATGCCGCGCTTTTCCGGCGGCATGCTGGATGTGGCAGTAGCGATCACGACGCCGTCCATCCGCACTTCGCCGGAAGTCAAATCCTCGATTCCGGCCGCAATGCGCAAAAGCGTGGTCTTGCCGCAGCCTGATGGACCGAGCAGGCAGATCACTTCAGCCGGCTTGATATCGAGATCAATGTCGCGAATGACCTCGCGGTCGCCGAAGGTTTTGGAGATACCAGAGAAGGTCAGGCTTGCCGGGATGACAGCGCTGGCGCGCCCACGGCTGCGCGCGGCAAAGTCGACGTCGGCCATCAGCTCTTTCGCTCGTCCGCCAGCGGATCAAGGCGATCTTCGGTTTCCAGCACGAAATCCGCCTCGTCAAGCTCGCTTTCGAGCGGGGTCTCCACTGCGTTGATCCGTTCCTCAGTGGCCAGTGCGATGGCATCGGCCTCGAGCGGGTCCTCATCGGCGCGCAGCATCGGATCATCCGACGGCAGCGGGATCGAGACGCCATTGGGCAAGCGACCATCGAACATTCCAGCGGATTTGAGCTCATCTAGTCCGGGCAGATCACTCACGCCGTTCAGCCCGAAATGCGACAGGAAAGCTTCCGTGGTGCCGAACGTGATGGGGCGGCCCGGCGTCTTGCGGCGGCCTCGCATGCGCACCCAGCTGGTCTCCATCAGCACATCGAGCGTGCCTTTGGCGGTGGCGACACCGCGGATTTCCTCGATCTCGGCACGTGTAACGGGCTGGTGATAGGCGATGATCGACAGCGTCTCGATGGCAGCGCGGGATAGCTTTTTGGGCTCCTCCGTCTCCTTCGTCATGAGGTAGCCAAGGTCCGGCGCGGTGCGGAACGCCCATTTGCCGTTGATCTTCGTCAGGTTCACACCGCGCGAGGTGTAATGCGGCTCAAGATGGGCCATCACGTCGCGGATAGAAATCTGCGCGGGGACCGCCGCAGCAAGCACATCTTCAGACAGCGGTTCCCGTGCGGCGAACAACAGCGCCTCAGCGATGCGCACGGCAGAGCCAAGCGCCATGGCAGCGGACATCTCGTCTTCGGAACCAGGCGGCTGGAATCGCAGGGACGCAGTACTCATGGTGATCTTTTATGATGCCGCAGCATCGGATGCCACAGCCGAAACGCCGGTTTTGCGCCGCAACCACAGCTTTTCAAAAGCTTTATCCTGCCGCATCTCCATCTTTCCTTCGCGCACTAGCTCCAGGACGGAGGCAAAAGCGGAAGCCGAGACGGAACGGCGCATGGCGGGCTCCACGGCGTACTGGATGAGATAGCTGTCCATCGGGGCCCAATCAGAGATCTGGCCAATCAACCGCTCCAGCGCCTCGCGCGCTTCCGCCAGCGACCAGACGAAGCGCTTGGTGATGGTGACGCGTGACAGTGCATGTTTCTGGCGCTGGCTGGCATAGGCCGTCAGGAGGTCATGCAAGCTGGCCTGCCACAGCGGGCGCTCGACCAGCACGATATCCTCGGGCTCGCCGCGGGCGAAGATATCCTGCCCCAGTTGCGGGCGCTGCATCAGGAGTTGCGCCGCACGCCGGATGGCCTCCAGCTTGCGCAGCCGGTCCGCCAGCGCACCGGCGAGCTCCTCGGCGCTGGGGCCGTCGTCCGTTTCCTTGTCCTTCGGCAAAAGCAGGCGGGACTTCAGATAGGCCAACCATGCCGCCATCACGAGATAATCCGCCGCCAGTTCCAGCCGGACCTTGCGGGCCGCTTCGACGAAGACAAGATACTGGTCGGCCAGGGCCAGAATGGAAATGCGGTGCAAATCAACCTTCTGGCGGCGCGCCAGTTCCAGCAGGAGATCGAGCGGGCCTTCGAACCCATCGACGTCAACGATCAGCGCCGGGTCATCCTCCCGGCGTTCGGTCGCGTCGCTGTCGAAGAGGTCTTTGGAATCCATTGTATCCGGGGTGTTGTTCAGCCCCAGATGTGGCGCTTTCAGGCGATTGCCGCAAGCGCGGCGTCGAGTCTGGCGCGGCCTTCCACAGGATCGAACGGCTCAGGAGCATGGGAAATGCGCTTGAGGGCCGCTTCGGCCCGGCGTTTCGCCTGCCCGCGCAGTTCCGGCGTGGCGTCGAAGACGGGCTTCATCTCGCTCATCTCGCCATTGCAATGCAGCACGACATCGCATCCGGCGCGCAATGCGGCTTTGGTGCGGCCCGCGAAATCTCCTGCGAGCGCCTTCATCGACAGATCGTCGCTCATTACAAGGCCGTCGTAGCCGATCTCGCCCCGGATGATATCGCGGATCATGATCTTCGACGTCGTAGCGGGATGCTTCGGATCAATCGCGGAATAGACGACATGCGCCGTCATCGCGAGCGGCATGTCGGCCAGGTGCCGGAACGGCACGAAATCGGTTTTCGACAATATCTTGTGGGGGGTGTCCACAACGGGAAGCGCGAGATGGCTGTCTGCCCCTGCCCTGCCGTGTCCGGGAATGTGCTTGATCACGGGCAAGACACCGCCGGCAATCAGGCCTTCGGATGCCGCACGGCCCAGCACGGCGATGGTCTGCGGATCATCGGCATAAGCGCGGTTGCCGATCACATCGTGTGCGCCAGGAACCGGCACATCGAGCACCGGCACGCAATCCACATTGATGCCGAGCGCCTTCAGGTCGTGGGCAATCAGCCTTGCGCCGAGGCGCGCGATCTCGCGTCGCACCAGCGGATCGTTTGTCTGGATCTGACCATAGGCGCGGCCCGGCGGATATTTCGGCCAGTGCGGCGGTCCAAGCCGCTGTACGCGTCCGCCTTCCTGATCGATCAGCACAGGCGCATCTGCCCGGCCCACGGCCCGACGGAAGCTGTCGACCAGCTTGCGCACCTGATCCGGCGTGTCGACATTGCGCTTGAACAGGATGAAGCCCCAAGGCTTCTCGGCCTTGAACAGGGCCTTTTCCTCGCGTGACAGTTCCTTGCCGGTGCAGCCGACAATCAGGGCCTTACAGGTCATTGTTCAGAAATCCGTCAGTTGCGGGCCACGAAACAGCTGCCACCGTCGGATTTCAGCTTCTCGCAGAGGCTCACGGCCTCTTCCCGCGACATGTTGCCGACGCGGACACGATACACCGAACGGCCATTGACCTCAGCGCTGCGGATATTCGGGCTCTGGGAGCCCAGCGTATCGCTGTACTGCCCGCGCATCCGGTTGAACTTGGCGCGTGCGGCATCCTCGCTGCCTTCGGCTGCAACCTGGACCGTGAAGCCTGAACCGCCTGGCGCCGGAGCAGGAGTGCTCTGTGTGGTCTGAGGTGCGGGCGAAGAGGACGGAACCGTGCCGGGCTGTACCGCAGCGGCGGCGCGCTGGGGAGACCGGGCGGCCTGCGGCGTGATGCGCAGCGGCGCATTGGCATCTTCAGGCTCGGGTGCTGCAGCAACCGGTGCGGGACGCGGATTGGCAGGAACAACACGCGGCTGGGCCTGCGCGCGGGTCGGTGCGCCTTCGTCCGGGCGGATCGAGCCACTGGCGCTCATCCGTCGAGTATCCGCGCGTGCGGTAACCGGTCGACATGCCACCGAATCACGGATTGGGCGCGGTCACCGTGCCTCTCGGGCGCACGTCGGGGCGGCGCCGGCAACGGGTGATGATGCGCTGGCTCTTGAGCGGGCCGAGCACGTCCCACAGCACGCGCAGGCGGGTGCGCG
>CAXTUM010000227.1:0-5212 GCA_964247205.1 uncultured Beijerinckiaceae bacterium | reverse complement strand
CCCCCAGAAGCTGCCGACACCGCCCAGCACAATGATGAGAAAAGCGGGGATCACCACATCAACCCCCACATGCGGACGCAGGCCCCAGATCGGCACCATGACGATCCCCGCAAGTCCGGCCAGACCTGCACCCATTCCGAAAACCAGCGCGCGAAGCCGGGCCAGGTCGTAGCCCAGCGCCCGCACCATCTCGCTGTCATGCGCGCCAGCCTTGATGATAGCGCCGTAAGGTGTCCGTTCGAGAAAGAGCCAGACCCCGATGATGGCGACTGTTGCAAAGCTGGCGGCAAAAAGCTTGTATTTCGAGAAGATGATGCCACCGAACATCATCGCACCATTGATGGCGTCGGGAACCGAAAGATTGCGCTCACCCGTGCCCCAGACCACGCGGATCGTCTCTTCGATGACCAGCGCCACACCAAATGTCAGCAGCAGGCCGTAAAGTGCTGGCTTGCCATAGGTCGGCCGCAAGCAGCGCTCGATCAGCATGCCCGCGAGCCCGGCCAGCATGGGAGCGAATGCAAGAGCTGTTGCATAGCGCGCCACCAACGGCAGGCTGCCCCACCACAGCCCGAACCCTGATCCCGCCCAGGCTGGTTCGAGGATTGCCAGTGCAAGGTAGGCTCCCAGCGCAAAAAGGGAGCCGTGCGCGAGGTTGATGACCTCCATGACACCCACGATCAGCGTGAAACCAAGTGCGACCAACGCGAACAGCAGGCCAAGCGTCAGCCCATTGAGAATGTGCGGTACCAGAGCCGACATCAGCTGAAGTCTTTCGGATTGCGGAAAGGATTCTGGCGCTGCCGCACGGCAGCCAGCAGCGCCCGAAGAGGCGTCTTCATGCGTCGAACGAAGGCGTTGCCGCGTAGGACTCAAGCTTGCAGGCTTTGGCCGAATCCGTATCCCGCACCTCCTCGGCGGTTGTGTTTGTCAGGATTTCGAACAGATCATCCTTTTCAACCGGTTTGTTGTTCGCGGTCGCGAGATAGATCGTCTGCTGCAACTGGTGCGTGTCCGGGTCCATGAAGGCGTCGTGATGTTGCATGCGTTCGGCAGCCGTGAACCTGTGGCCTTCAAGCTGCTTGATGATCGCGATGTTATTCGTGTTGCCTGCACGCTGGATGGCCTCGAACAGACCGCGCGTCGCCATGTAGCCATTGTAGAAGACGTTACCGGGCACTTTGATGGGGCTATCGGGGAACAGTGTCTGGTACCGTTTGACGAATTCTTTCACGCCCGGAAGGTCCAGCCGATAGTACCAGTTGGTGCCGAACACACCAAAGAGCTCCTTGATCGGCAGGCCATAGACATCCGGCCAGTCCTGTTGATTGTTGATCCAGACCGGCTTCGTGCCCATGCCGAGCTGCGAGATCTGCTTGCGCATTGCCTTCTGGTCGTCGCCGCCGACCGCAGCTGCCACGACATCGGGCTTGGCCTGCTGGATCTTGATCAGCGCGGACGAGAAATCGCGCGTTCCCTGCGGAATGAGAATCTCGTCGATGACTTCGCCTCCGAATTCCGCGATCAGCTTTCGCGTGGCGTTCGAGGTGTTGCGGCCCCAGACGTAGTCGTTGGTTAATAGCAGCCACTTCTTGCCGAACTTGCCAATGGAGTTCTTCACCGCGGCCTTGGCGAAGTTGGTCCCGTTGCCGTCCCACACGAACTTGACGCGGTGGCAATCCTCACCTGACTCCGTCGGCGAACTGGAGTTCGTGTTCATGTAGATCACGCCGTATTTCTGCGCGACCTGGCTGATGGCGTTGGCCACGCCGGAGCTGACGCCGCCCAGCATGAAACCGCATTGCTCGCGGCTGATCATGCGTTCGGCCACGCGGCTGCCGGTCGCGGGCGTCGTTTCAGTGTCGATATGCATCGACTCGATCTTGCGGCCCAGCAGACCGCCTTTCTCATTGAACTCGGCAATGGCCTGGAGGATGCCGCGCCTCTCCATGGCACCCGAATTCCCGTACTGTCCGGTCGCGTCGGTTGTGATGCCGATCCTGATCGGCTTTGATTGCGCGAAGGCGCGATTGTGCTGCCACGGACCATAAAATCCGGCCATTCCGACGGTGCTTCCAGCTACGAATGCACGTCTCGTCAGTTTCAGTGTACTCATGGTTTCCTCCCTGCCATCGGTTTTTTCATTCTGTGGGGCGATCTTTTCAGGACGCCTCGCCTGTAAACAGAATGAATTTTCACACAAAGAAACGAAAATGCATTTGATTGTCAATTCAATTTTCTTCAGATTCAATCATTCAGATGGAAACTAGAGAGAATGCCGGCTTGCAAGTGAATGAATTTTCAGTCTATCGCAGCAAACGGAGATGCGAATGCCCGAAAAGACTGACACCACGGAGACCTTTGATTCACTGCGCGAGCGCATTCGCGACAGGCATGCAGGGCTGAGTCCGCATCTTCAGCGGATTGCCAGGCTTGCGCTTGACCAGCCCAATCAGCTGGCGCTGACGACGATCGCTGTGCTGGCTGAAGCGCTTGATGTGCAGCCCTCCACTTTGATCCGCTTCGCCAAGGAATTCGGCTACGACGGCTTTTCCAGTATGCAGCAGGTTTTCCGCCTCAGGCTTATCGAGGGATCGCCCGTCTACCGAGAGCAGATCTATGTCTCGAAGAGTGAGGCCAGCGACCCTGGCGGCGCGCGCTCCAGTCTTGATGAATGCGTGGATACGTTGATTGCTTCGCTGGAACGCCTGAAGAGCGACATCGATCCGGAGGATATCGACAGAGCGGCGCGACTATGTCTCTCCGCCCGCCATATTTACGTGGCAGGGCTGCGGCGCTCACACCCCATCGCTACCTATTTCTCCTACGGTCTGATGCGCCTTGAGCGGCGCTGCAGCCTGCTCGATTTTTCCTCGGGCATGGCCGGACAGCAGATCGCCAACATGAGTCATGAGGATCTGCTCATCGCCATCGCCTTTCCGCCGTATTCGTCAGCGGTCCTCGACGTCGTGCGCGATGCCGGCGTGCGCGATATCAAGGTGCTTGCGATAACGGATTTTCCCGCAAGCCCGCTGGCGATTGGGGCCGCAAGCGCATTCTACGTTGACGCAGAAGGCTCTTCACCCTTCCGGCCCATCTCTGGTGCCATCGGGCTGACGCAGGCCATCATACTGAGAACCAGCGCGTTGCTTTGACAATGCCGACGGCCCGCCGCCGACTTTCTGGGTGTTCAGTCTGAGAGGCGAAGACGGCACCAGGCAATCTTGAAGAATGTCCGCTGCCCGCTTGCTCGCCTGTAACCCGAATGTCAGCAATGCGCAAATGCGAGGTTCAAGTGGTATTTGAAGCCTGCAAGAGCTGACATTGGAAGGCCGTCAAATTGGAAAAGTACAGAGTTGGCCTGCCAACATTCAAGCCGGTCAATGCTGAAGCACTTGCAGTCGGCATTTTGGTTGCCCGCAATGCCCTGGCTCCCCTGATCGCCGTCTGCTAACGCTCAAGCGTTATCCTTGGTTGTCGTAGCAGCATGTGCCGCGATTGCGCCGGCGGTCGTAATCCAGACACCATCCCGTTGGTCGGTGATATGCCGGAGGGCCCTCCTTAGCTCGCTCAGGCGGTAAGGTTGCCCAATGATATAGGGGTGCAGTGCAATGCCCATGACAAGTGGCTGTCGGCGGGATTGCTGCAGCATTTCGTCGAACTGGCCGATGATCATGTCCGCGAACTGGCTGGCGGAATCCTTCCGCGCCATGATCGAAGGGATGTCATTGATTTCCTGCGGATAGGGAACAGAGAGGATTCGCTCGCCGCTGCGGGTTTTCATCCAGACTGGCTGGTCATCCATGCACCAGTCCAGAAGATAGCTGTAGCCGCATTCCTGCAGCAGGTCCGGTGTGATTGAACTCTCCGAGATCCAGGGACCAAGCCAGCCCCGCGGCGGCTCGCCCTCAGCTGCGGTGATCACGGCAGTGGCTTGTGCTATCAGCGCCTTTTCATCGGCTTCGTTGAGGATGCCCTGCCGTTCCATATTGCTACGTCCATGCCCGACCACTTCGTCGCCGCGGGCGCGGACAGCCTCCATCACCTCCGGGCAATAGCCGTAAATGCTGCTGTTCACGAGGACGGAAGCCGGGAGAGCCAGTTCATCGAACAGATCGAGAAGGCGCCACACTCCAACACGGTTGCCATAATCGCGCCAGGCAAAGTTCAGGACATCAGGCTGCGGTCCTCCAGGAGCGAGCTCCGCGCCGAGGCCCTCACCAAAGGCGAAATGCTCAAGGTTGAGGCCGAGGTAGACCGCGAGCCGCTTGCCGTTTGGCCAATCATAGACAGGTCGCTTCGTGATGGGGCTATAGGCATAGCGGCCATGGGAGGGAAGTCCGGGAGGGCGGCTGCTCATGTCTTGATCATACGGTTCTTGAGTGCTTGCAGAAACGGAATACTGGCGAACTGGTCAGGCTGGACAGCATCCCAGGATACACCGCGCGGGCGCGGATCGCAGTTGCCCGTCACGATGAGTTCGTCTTCGGTCGCGATATAGTCCAGCGGCGAGTCATGCGCCTGCATGACGACCTGCGGCTCGGCCACAAGTTGGCGCGAATGGATCGTCGTCGCCATGGGCGTGTTCGGGCCAATCTTGCCGAGTTCGCGGAAGATACCGGTTTCCAGATCGGCAAAGCCTGCGCCCTTGCCGGTGCGTCCGCCAGAGCGCGTCACCGCAACGCTTCCGACAATGCAAAAGTCGAGAGGCTCCACGTCTTCAAATTCTATCCGCTCGCCGTAAGCCATGTAACCTTCCGATGTGGCTGCCAGCTCGAAGCTGACACCCTTCTCGGTTAATTTTCTCGGGTCAATGCGCAGATAGGGAAAGCCTTCTGTCAGATAGGGTACGGGCGCGTATAGCACCTTGCCGTCGTACAATGCTCTGAGGCGCACGGGAATCTGGGGCGGATCAGGGTTGCATTTCACTGTCCGCGCCGCCTTCCATTCCGGTGTCAGCGCCAGCCGCCACGCTGCCGTATCAGCACCGACGAAGTTGGGGATCACACTCCATACCGGGCCTATTCCTGTGCCGGTCACTTCAAGGCTTCGCCAGACTTCGGCGCGCACCTCGTCCTTCTGCACGTTGCGCCCGGCCCAGCGGCCTGCGCTTGCCTCGCTCAACTTGGACTCGCTCATACCAAAGCCTTCTCGACATCAACGAGTTTCGCCGTCCAGCCAACAATGCCGCCCTGCGCGCGGATCATCTCTA
>CAXTUM010000226.1:0-5214 GCA_964247205.1 uncultured Beijerinckiaceae bacterium | reverse complement strand
CCACGCTCGAATCCGCGGCAGCATCCCATGAGGCCGGCATGTCGACGGTCATGGGCGCGCCAAATGTCGTGCGCGGCGGCAGCCATTCTGGAAACATTGCGGCGCGGCGGCTGGCGGATGCTGGCATTCTCGACATTCTTTCATCGGACTACGTCCCGGCTAGCCTGCTTCTGGGCGCATTTCATCTCGCCGAAAGCCCCGGAATTGATGGGTTGCCTGGAGCGATCCGATTGGTCTCGAAAAACCCCGCCGCAGCGCTCGGGCTTGCCGATCGCGGCGAGATCGCTGTCGGTAGGCGGGCAGATATGATCCGTGTCGGCATGATGAGCGAGCAGCCGGTCATCCGCGAGGTCTGGCGCGAAGGGCGTCGGGTCACATGAATCGCCTTGCGAGTATCATTCGCCGCCTGGGTGCCCCAGAGCTGGGTGCGGGTATCCCTGCTGGCTGCTTCGTGGCCGTCGTCGGCCCAAGCGGCGCGGGCAAGGACACCTTGATCTCCGGTGTTCAAGACCGCCTTACCGGCGACAGGCGGTTCGTCTTTGCGCGGCGCATCATCACACGTTCCCCAGATTGCACGGAAGACCACGATACCCTTACCGAGCTCGAATTCGCGCGAATGAAGGCAGCTGGTGCGTTCCTTTTGTCATGGATGGCGAACGGGCTGTCCTACGGGCTGCCGGGTGGCCTCGGGTTCGACCTCGAGGATGGGAGAATTGTCATTGCCAACGTTTCGCGCACCGTTCTACCCGAAGTAAGACAGCGGTTCCGTCGGCATCTTGTCGTCCATGTCGTTGCAGATCCAGCGGTTCTTGCTGCGCGCCTGAGCGCCAGAGGCCGTGAAGACGCTGCCGCGCAGCAAGCGCGTCTCGCCCGTGCAGTGCTCCACGCTGCGACGGTGTGTGCTGATGTCACGATTGACAATTAGGACACCCTCGACCGCTCGCTCATCGAGCTCGAGCAGACCTTGAAGAGCCTCGCCTATATGGCACCGCTTGGTCTTTGAGCCCACATGTCGTCAACTCGCTACGCCATCTATCTCGCGCCGCCGCCCGATACCCCGCTTTGGATGTTCGGCAGCCGCGTGCTCGGCTACGATGCGGTGGGGGGCGAGGATATCGCCGGATTTGCACCAGACGGCTTTGACCCCACGCGCTGGTGGGAACTGACAGAACGACCGCGGACCTATGGCTTCCATGCAACGCTGAAAGCACCGTTCTGCCTGTCGGCAAATACAACTCTTGCGACACTGGAGGCGGAACTCGGTGCTTTCAGCAGGACATATCTCCCGTTTGATCTGGGTCCGCTGGCGGTCAGGGCGATCACGCAGGGCAAGGATGGGTTTGTGGCTCTGTCGCCCCTGCGGGACACGCCGGAGCTTGCCGTTCTGGAGAGGCGTGTCGTCCATGCTTTCGATCGCTTCCGCGCACCGCTGACCGATGACGACCTGCGGAAACGCGATCCGGGATCGCTCACGGTGCGCCAGCGCGAGTCGCTCCTCAGTCTCGGCTACCCCTACGTAGGCCCGGACTACCGCTTCCATATGACCTTGAGTGGCGTTGTTCCCAATGCTGCAGATATTGCCGACAGCCTTGCGGACGCCATGGCCAACGATATCGGCACGGCGCATCTCAGGGTCGATGCATTGGTGCTTTTCCAGCAGGAAAATCCGGCTGAGCGTTTTCGAGTCCTGCGCCGTTTCGATCTGATGGGTGTTTCTTCTCAATTGACAGCCATGGCCAGAACCTCCTAGCAAAGATTCATTCCAAGGGGCGTCCCGGGTTTGTGTTGAACCTGAGGCTGAGACGGCATGGTGCCGGACCCTTCTGAACCTGATCCGGGTCATGCCGGCGGAGGGATGGATGCCGTCTGAGACCAAACTGTCATTGCGCGACGCGTTGGCGTTGCTGCGCGAGAAGCGCCCTCTCATCCACAACATCACCAATTTCGTGGTCATGAACTGGACAGCGAATGTCCTGCTGGCGCTCGGCGCGTCACCTGTCATGGCTCATGCGCCGGAAGAGGTCGAGGATTTCGCTGCGATGGCGCAAGCGCTGGTGATCAACATCGGCACGCTGGATGCACCATTCATCACAGCGATGCATATGGCGGCGAAGCGGGCGCGCAAGAAGAGCGTGCCTTGGATTCTCGATCCCGTCGGCGCGGGTGCCACGCGCTACCGGACAGAGACAGCCAGGAGCCTGATCGCACGCAAGCCCTCCATCATCCGCGGCAATGCCGGGGAGATCATGACGCTTGCTGGCAAAGCCAAGGGAGCCTCGAAAGGCGTCGATTCCCTCGCGGCGAGTGACGCCGCCGTGGATGCAGCCAAGCGCCTGGCGGAGAAGAGCGGCGCGATCATCGTGGTCACCGGAGCCACAGACTATGTCGTGAGCGCGGAGCGGATAGAAACAGTCGAAGGCGGTCACGCCATGAGCCAGCAGGTCACGGGGACAGGCTGCGCCACAACAGCGGTGATCGGTGCCTTCATGGGCGTTGAGCCAGCATTTGATGCTGCCGTTCACGGGCTGTCCATCATGAAGCGGGCGGCTGCAAAGGCCGTGATTGATGCACCGGGTCCAGGCAGTTTCGCCATCCGCATGATGGATGCGATTGCGGCGGATCACGGCTGACGGCCATGCGCTTGGCCGTTGACCTGCGCGTCTACTACGTGACCGATACGCCCTTGTCGTCCGAGCGGGGACTAGTCGAAACGGCAATGGCGGCCGTGCGTGGCGGCGCGACGCTGGTGCAGTTGCGTGACCCCATGGCCAAAGCTGGCGACCTTGTGCGCATGGGCCGTGCACTCAAGGCCGCTCTGGACTCCGTAGGCGTTCCCCTGATCGTCAATGACCGGCCGGATGTCGCCTTCGCCATCGGTGCAGCTGGCGTGCATATCGGTCAGGACGACCTGCCGCCCGAAGCCGTGCGCCGACTGCTGGGACCGGACGCCATCATCGGCCTGTCGATCACCGACCTGTCCCAGATGAAGCGGGCGCCCTGGGGCCTGATCGATCACATCGGCGTGGGCCCCGTGGTCTCGAAGGGCGTGAAACCCGACGCCGCCGAACCCATGGGCCTCAAGGGCCTGAGCGCCTGCGCCATGGCGTCGCGCAAACCGGTGGTCGCCATTGGCGGCATCGGCATCGAGAATGCGGCGGACTGCATCGCGGCGGGAGCGGATGGTGTCGCGGTGGTCGCCGCCATCGCTGGCGCGAGCGATCCGGAAACAGCCGCGCGCAGACTGCGGAGCACGGTCGATCTGGCACTCGCCGCCAAAAGGATTTCAGCCGAATGACCGCCATCGCACTCACGATCGCGGGCTCAGACTCAGGCGGCGGTGCTGGCATTCAGGCCGACCTCAAGACATTCTCGGCGCTTGGCGTCTACGGCGCCAGCGTGATCACGGCCCTGACAGCACAGAACACGCTCGGCGTGCAAGGCGTGCAGGATGTGCCAGCGTCCTTCATTCGCCAGCAGATGGATTCCGTGCTCGGTGACATCGACGTCAAGGCGATCAAGATCGGCATGCTGTCGCGTCAGGCCACGATCCGCGCCGTGGCCGAGGGACTTGCAAGCCTGCCGGAGACTCCCGTCGTCCTCGATCCGGTAATGGTCGCGGCATCCGGCGACCTCCTGCTGCGCGCCTCGGCTGTCAAGGCGCTGAAGTCCGTCCTGATGCCGCGTGCGGCTGTCATCACGCCAAACCTCCACGAGGCCGCTGTGCTGACCGGTCAACCAGTGGCCGCCAACGAAGATGAGATGGAGCAGCAGGCGCGCATGCTGCATGAAGCCGGTGCCCGCGCCGTGCTGATCAAGGGCGGGCATGGGTCAGGCGCTGAAAGCGTCGATATCCTGATCACAGCCTACGGCATGCAGTGCTATGCCACACCGCGCATTGATACGCCCAATGTCCATGGCACGGGCTGCACGCTCTCGTCCGCGATCGCAGCCGGGCTTGCCAAGGGATTGTCGCTTGATGCCGCCTGCCGCGCCGCAAAGGCTTACGTTACCGCGGCTATCGCTGCTTCATCGAAACTCAAGGTCGGCCATGGCCATGGACCGGCGCATCATTTCCACCAATGGTGGTGAGCTGTGGTCAGCGCTTTTTGATCCTCACCAGCGTGAACACCTTGAACGGCGTGATTTTCCGCCGCTCGATAATGGCCACGCTTCCATGGGCCTCGGCCCAGGCCGTGATCCGCGCGAAAGGGAATTCCGGGCGCAACCCCAGCGGGCGCACCACTTTCGCCAGTCCGTCCTCGACTTTCGCCGCAACGCCTCGCTCGGAGTAGAAATGATTGACGAGGATGATCTCCCCGCCCGGTGCAAGCACGCGGGCGCATTCGTCGAGCACGCGCTCGGGATTTGCCACCAGCGTGATCACGAACTGCGCCACCACGGCGTCGAACCAGCCGTCCGGAAAGGACAACTGCTCCGCATCCATCACCTGCAGGTCCGTCACCCAGGGATAGCGGCCGGTAGCATGGCGCGTGCGGGCGCGAGCGATCATCTGCTCGGAAATGTCGATGCCCGAGACGTCGTAGCGGGCGTTGTAGTCTGAAAAGGAAAGCCCGGTGCCGACGCCGATCTCCAGCACGCGCGTGCCGACCTTTTTCGCGGCACCCGTGGCCGCCCGCCGCGCATTCAGGAACACCGGTCCGCACAGCACGTCATAGATCGGGGCCCAGCGGGCATAGGCGCGCTCGACAGTCGTGCGCTCAAGGTCAGCAAGCATGGGGTGATTGTCCTCGGATCAGGCCATTTTGGTTGTCTCGGGCTATCCGCGCTGCATGACAATCGTGCGAAAGCGCGTCCGTTCGCTCCCGATTGTCACAGAACTGAGACAGAAATCGCGCAACCGCGATACAGCCAGGCCAAGAGCCGGAGACCGCATGAACAGCTACCGCGCGATATTCATTTCCGACGTGCATCTCGGCACGAAGACCAGCCAGGCCGACGCGCTGCTGACCTTCCTGAAGCATGCGGAAGCCGAGACGATCTACCTCGTCGGCGACATCATCGACGGCTGGCGGCTGAAGAAGAGCTGGTACTGGCCGCAAAGCCACAATGATCTGGTGCAGAAGCTGTTGCGCAAGGCGCGCAAGAATACACGCATCGTGTTCATTCCGGGCAATCACGACGAGTTCCTGCGCGACTTTCTCGACAACCAGTTCGGCGGCATCGAGATCGCCGACAGCATCATTCATGAGGGGC
>CAXTUM010000225.1:0-5214 GCA_964247205.1 uncultured Beijerinckiaceae bacterium | reverse complement strand
GGCCCCGTGCACCTGACAGATCACTCTCTCTAAAGAACATTCTCCGGCCAGCCCCTTATCGCCTCTGTCCGGTGTCTTTATCGATCATTACAGCGTCAACCTACTTCATAACCCTCACCAGCAGGTTACCTTGGGGCATGCAGTTTGAGCAGATCAGCGGAAAAGGCTTGAAAAAAGTCACGCGGTGAAGCATATGTCCGGTACTGTCCTTATTTTGCGATTGATCGCTTGATGAGAGTGGGCCCTGCGGGACCCGCTCTTTTTTATTGGCCAATCGCCTCGAAGCTCCAGGAGACACCATGGACGAGCCAAGGCTCATCCTCGAAACAGGAATGGCCGCGCGCGTCGCAACCATAGTTGCGCCTGCTATCGCGGATGTCGGCTATCGCCTGGTCCGGGTCAAGATTTCCGGCCAGAACGGCTGCACCTTGCAGATCATGGCCGAAAAGGCCGATGGCACCATGGGTGTTGATGATTGCGAGGCCGTAAGCCGTGCGATTTCACCTGTTCTTGACGTCGAAGACCCCATGGACAGGCCCTATCACCTTGAGATCTCATCCCCGGGTATTGATCGCCCCCTGGTCCGCGCTGTGGATTTCTCCCGCTGGATCGGCCACGAAATCCGGGTCGAGATGGCGGTTCCTGCCCATGGTCGAAAGCGGTATCGCGGTGAGTTGATGGCTTCGGATGCAGCCACAGCGACTGTTCGCCGTCCCGATGCGAAAGCAGGCGAGCTTGTGGATTGCCCCTTGCCAATCGCAGATATGTCCGAGGCGCGCCTGGTGCTGACCGATGCGCTGGTTGATGCCGCGCTCGGACGCCAGCCCAAGCCAGTTGCCGGACCGAAGGCAGGAGCCAACAAGGGCAGCGCGCCCAAGATGGCTCCAAAGGATGAGAAACCTGCCCGCAAGCCTGATAAACGCAGGCAAGACAACCACGGCATGAACTGAGTTATCTGTCAAAAACTGACAACAACGGATTGAACTGAGGAGACGGGACGATGGCAATCAGCGCCAACAGACTTGAATTGCTGCAGATCGCCGATGCGGTCGCCCGCGAGAAGCAGATCGAACGGTCCGTCGTGATCGAGGCGATGGAAGACGCCATCGCCAAGGCCGCCCGCTCGCGATACGGCGCGGAAACCGACGTGCATGCCCAGATCGACGCCAAGACCGGCGAACTGCGCCTGTCGCGCCACCTGCATGTGGTCGAGCAGATCGACAACGACTCCCGCGAGATCACATTGGTGGATGCCCGCCGCCGCAACCCTGCCGCGCAGGTTGGAGACGCCATCGCCGAAACGCTGCCGCCCTTCGATTTCGGCCGCATCGCCGCCCAGTCGGCCAAGCAGGTCATCGTGCAGAAGGTCCGCGATGCCGAGCGCGAGCGCCAGTACGACGAGTACAAGGACCGCATCGGCGATATCGTCAACGGCACGGTCAAGCGGGTCGAGTATGGCAATGTCATCGTTGATCTGGGCAAGTCGGAAGCCGTTGTCCGCCGCGATGAACTGATCCCGCGCGAGATGTTCCGCCCGGGTGACCGCATCCGCTGCTATCTCTACGATGTGCGGCGCGAGCAGCGCGGGCCGCAGGTGTTCCTGTCGCGTACCCATCCGCAGTTCATGGCCAAGCTCTTCGGTCAGGAAGTGCCCGAGATCTACGACGGCATCATTACCGTGAAGGCTGTTGCCCGTGATCCTGGCTCACGCGCCAAGATTGCCGTGATCAGCCGCGATTCCTCGATCGATCCTGTCGGCGCCTGCGTCGGCATGCGCGGATCACGCGTGCAGGCTGTGGTCGGCGAGTTGCAGGGCGAGAAAATCGATATTATCCCCTGGTCCGAGGATGTGGCGACTTTCATTGTCAACGCATTGCAGCCTGCGGAAGTGGCAAAGGTCGTCCTCGACGAGGATTCCGAGCGCATCGAGGTGGTTGTGCCGGACGAGCAGCTTTCACTTGCAATCGGCCGCCGCGGTCAGAACGTGCGTCTGGCCTCTCAGCTCACGGGCTGGGACATTGATATCCTGACCGAAGCCGAGGAGAGCGAGCGCCGCCAGAAGGAATTCCTGAGCCGCACGCAGATCTTCATGGAAGCGCTGAATGTGGACGAGGTTGTGGGCCAGTTACTTGCCTCGGAAGGCTTCCGCACGGTCGAAGAGCTGGCCTATGTCGATGATTCCGACCTCAATTCCATTGACGGGTTCGATGATGATACAGCTGTCGAAATCAAGCGGCGCGCACAGGAGCATCTCGACACCATCGAGGCCGAATTCGACGGCAAGCGCAAGGCACTCGGCGTGCTGGATGAACTGCGCGAGGTTGAAGGCGTCACAACAGCCGTCATGGTCAAGCTTGGCGAGAACGATGTGAAAAGCATTGAGGACCTCGCGGGCTGCGCCACGGATGACCTGGTGGGCTGGACCGAGCGTAAGGACAATCAGAACGTGCGCATGGCCGGGTTCCTCGATGGATTTGATCTGGGCCGTGACGATTGCGAGTCCATGATTATGTCAGCCCGCGTCAAGGCAGGCTGGATCGAGGCTCCTTCGGCAGAGGCAGCGCCGGCTGATGCGGCTGCCGAGTAATGTGATGTAAGGCGGGAGCAGAATCAGCGTGCGCGAAGGTGACGAGGAAAAGGGCCCCAACCGGACCTGCGTCGCCACGCGGCTGGTCCTGCCTGTCGGCGCGCTCATCCGGTTCGCACTGGATGCTGATTCAAGGCTTACGCCGGATATCCGCGCCAGGCTTCCGGGGCGCGGAGTCTGGGTCACAGGAACGCGCGCGGCGCTGGCAGAGGCCATCCGCAAGAAGAGCTTTGCCCGCAGCCTGAAACAACCCGTTCTATTGCTGCCCGATCTGCTGGATCAGGTCGATGGATTGCTTGTTGCAGATGCGCGCCAGTCCCTCGCGATGGCAAACAAGGCAGGCGTCGTCATCACCGGATTCGCCAAGGTAGAAGCCGCTATCGGCAAGGGAAATGTCAGCGCGCTCGTATCTGCCCATGACGGCGGCGAAGACGGGCGGCGGAAGATTTTGCAGGCCGTGAAGCGAAACAACCATGGAGAGGCGGCGATTCCGGTCTTTTCATCCTTCGCGAGCCACGAATTGGATTTGGCATTGGGCCGGGAAAATGCCATACACGCCGCGTTGCTGGCGGGCTCCGCCTGCGACGCCTTCGTGAAAAGGTGCCTCAGGCTGGAAAAATACCGGCATGGCGCCTTGACTGAAAATGGGCCGGATGCGGACAAACACTCCGTATCGACCGGCCCCTTGGTGCTGGACGACCGACAGGTCTGACGGCGTCGGCACATTCACATGACAGACAAGATTTAGGACGGCTAACTGGATGAGCGATCCCAACACCCCCGGCGACAAGACACTGAGCGTTCCAGGCAAGGGCACGCTGTCTCTGAAGCCGCGGCCAACCGACGGCGGCGCAGGAACCGTGCGCCAGAGCTTCTCCCATGGCCGGTCCAAGACGGTTGCCGTGGAAGTCGTCAAACGCCGCGCGCCGATGCCCATGGGCAACCCGGCCCGTGACCAGCAGCAGTCTGGAGCCCCTGAAGCCAAGGCAGGTGTACCCGTATCGCTCAAGCCCGCGCTGCAGCAGCGCCCTGCATCTGGCGGCATGGTGCTGCGCACGCTGTCGGAGAGTGAACAGAATGCCCGTCAGGCCGTGCTGATGGACGCGGCGCGCGTCGAGGAAGATGCACGCAAGACTGCCGAACAGGATGCCCGCCAGCGTGACGCGCGGCAGGACGCCGAGCAGCGTGAGCGCGATGCGGCGGAAGCCCGCAAGCGCGACGAGGAAGACCGCCGCTACCGCGAGGATGAACTGAAGCGCCGTGGCCAGCAGGAGGCCGTGCGTCGGCTGGGCGAAGAGCCACGTGCGGCACGCCCGGCTGATGGTCCGCGCTTTGATGCGCCGCGCGCCTATGGTGACCGTCCGCCAAGGATCGACAGCCCGCGCCCACCGGCCGGTGACCGTCCCCAGCGCAGCGCTGCCGCCGGATATGGCGACCGCGCACCGCGTACCGACGGAGATCGCGGCCCGCCACGCACCGGCGGCTTCGGTGATCGCGCACCGCGTCCATCAGGCGGATTTGGCGACAGACCACGTCCTGCCGGAGCGAGTGGCTTTGGTGATCGTGGCCCGCGCCCGGAAGGTGATCGCGGCCCGCGGCCGAGTGGCTTCGCTGACCGGGGACCGCGTCCAGCTGGCGGTTTCGCAGACCGTGGCCCACGTCCTGCTGGCGGAGCCGGCGGTGATCGCGGACCAAGACCCGGCGGCTTTGGCAGCAGCGCTGGTCCTGCCCGTTTTGGCTTCGGTCGTGCGCCGACTGCACCCGAAGAGCCGCTCATCCAGGAAAACCGCCGCACCGCGCCTCCGGGCAGCGGGGCCAGCCGGTCTTCGCGTGATGCCATCATGGACCTCGAAGGTCTGGCGGCCAAGCGTGGCAACAAGCTGGGCGGTGTCGTCAAGACAGAGCGTCCGACCAAAGGTGCAGAGAACCGCGACCGCGGCCGCCTGACCGTCGGCAACGCCTTCGCTTCGGAAGAGGAGCGCACACGCTCCGTTGCGGCCTATCGCCGCCGCGTGCAGCGCATGAAGGGCGGACAGGAAGAGCAGAAGGAAAAGGTCTTCCGCGAGGTCATCCTGCCGGAGACGATCACCATCCAGGAACTCGCGAACCGCATGTCGGAGCGCGGTGTCGATATCATCCGCATGCTGATGAAGCAGGGCCAGATGCACAAGATCACCGATGTGATCGATGCGGATACAGCCCAGCTGATCGCAGAGGAAATGGGTCATACGGTCAAGCGCGTGTCGGAATCCGATGTCGAGGAAGGTCTCTTCGACGTGCCCGATCCCGAGGAGACACTGCGCTACCGCCCGCCGGTCATCACGATCATGGGCCACGTCGATCACGGCAAGACCTCGCTGCTTGACGCTATCCGCAAGACCAATGTCGTGTCCGGCGAAGCAGGCGGCATCACCCAGCATATCGGGGCGTATCAGGTGACATCGCCGCTGGGCGGGCTTCTCACCTTCATCGATACGCCGGGCCACGCGGCCTTCACGGCCATGCGGGCGCGCGGCGCCAAGGTGACGGATATCGTGGTCCTGGTGGTGGCGGCCAACGACTCGGTCATGCCGCAGACCATCGAGGCCATCAACCACGCCAAGGCGGCCAAGGTGCCGATGATTGTG
>CAXTUM010000224.1:0-5280 GCA_964247205.1 uncultured Beijerinckiaceae bacterium | reverse complement strand
CAAGCCGCCTGTGCTCAGGTCAACTGTCGTCGTATCAACAATCCCTTTGCCCGATACGGCCCGGACCGGTCGCTCGACAGGCAGGCGGCTGGCGCGCCGGCGATTGCCGATATCTGTCTGGCGGATCACCGTCACAAACCGGCGTCCGAGATCGGAAATGCTCTCTGCAACCTGTGAAGCGCCGTCATGGGCTGCATCGCTCTGCCGGGAGGCGCGCTCCGCGGCTGCATCAATAGCAGCCATCGAATGCTGCACATCAGCCGCAAGACGTGCTGTCTGATTGACCTGGCCCGCCAGATCTTCCGCCGCTGATCTCTGCTGATCCGACGCAGCGGCAGCAGCCGAAAACAGGGGCTTTAGACCATTGACCTCGTCGGCCACGCGGCTGGCCTCTCTCGTCGAATCAACCACCAGTTTCTGCAGCATCTCGATCCGTTTCCGGATATCGCCTGCTGCCTGGGCGCTGGCGGATGACAGGCTCTTCACTTCCGCCGCAACAACCGCGAAGCCACGGCCGGCGTCACCGGCTCTGGCTGCTTCAATCGTGGCGTTCAGCGCCAGCAGGTTGGTCTGCTGCGCGATGCCCGAGATCACATCGAGAATGGAACCAATCTCGCCGGCAGCCGCGGACAATGACAGGAAAGCCTCCTGCATGACGGAAGCGCTGGAAGCAGCCCGTTCCGCCCCTGTCGTGGATTGCGCTACAATGCGCGCGATTTCAGCGGAAGACGCCGAAAATTCATCCGCTGCCTGGGCTATTTCAGCTACATCCGATGCAATTTTGACAGCCGCCTCGGTGGTGTCACCAGTGCGGCCCCGGATGTCCTTGAGTGCAGCACCTGCAAGTGAAGACGCTTCGCTAGCCTCTGCTGCAGTTGCATTCACATCACGCACGACACCCAGAATATCGCTCTCGACCATGCCGAGTGTAGCCATGACCGCTGAATCGGCGAAATTGACGGCAATGCCCTGCCGATCGTCCGCAGGAGGCGGAGGTGGTGCAATTTCGGGATTGCGATGCTCGACGGGAACTCGTCCCCACAGCGCTCTCAACACGTTCATCGGGAGGTTTATCCTGCCACTTGATTATTTCTCGCTTCAGTAATTAACAAAACTTGCTTAACGAGGTGTTGCGTCAGCGTCCCCGCCATTTACTGCTGACGCAAGTCCTTTCCCTGCTTCCTGTTACGGAAGCCACGCAGCCTCCCGTGCAATGAAACCATCCAGAAACATCATCGGGATCACCGCGATGTGCGCGGCCATGGCACTGTTCGTGGCCAACGACACTCTGGTCAAGCTGGCGGCGAAGGAACTGCCGACGCACCAGATTCTCTTCGTGCGCGGACTTCTGGCGTCGGCACTGATAGGCGCAGCAGTGATTCAGCAGGGGCTTTACCGCAACCTTGCTGGCACTGTGAATCCGCTTGTGCTCGCGCGGTGTCTGGTCGAGGTTTTTGTCGCCTACACGTTCATCGCTGCGCTGGCTGTTCTGGCGCTGGCCGATATTACCGCGATCCTGCTGCTCTCGCCGCTCATGATCACAGTCATTGCAGCCTTCGTCCTGAAAGAAACCGTGCGATGGCGGCGATGGAGCGCGGTGCTGGTCGGTTTCGTCGGCATGCTTCTGGTGGTCAAACCAGGCGGAAGCGCATTTCAGTCAGCAGCTATCCTGGCGCTGCTGTCCACAACGGCGGTAGCAATCCGCGATGTCATAACGCGCCGGATACCGGCAGAAATCCCTACCGTGATTATTGCAGCCTCCGGTATCGCGATCATGACTGCCACAGGCGGCCTGCTTTCGCTGGCATCGCCATGGATACCCGTCAGCACACAGACACTGGTTTATCTCGCAGGCGCGGCCATCATGGTGCTGCTGGGCAACGTGGCCATCATCATGGCGTTCCGGGATGTCGATATCTCTGCAGTATCGCCCTTTCGCTACACCGTGATCGTCTGGGCCGTGATCGCGGGAATTTTCGTTTTCGGCGACATGCCGACCCCGGCCGGATGGATCGGCATTGCTCTCATCGTCTGCAGCGGCCTCTACACGCTCTATCGTGAGAACGTCACCGCAAACCGCGTGTGAACAATGCTCAAGCGACCGCCAGCATCGAGTCCATTCATGCATTTTAGGAATAGCACCTATCAGCGTGACAACTGGCTAAACCCCCGCTTCGCATAAAAAGCCTGTTGCGTCCGCTTAAGAACTGTTGAAAGACCTACGCCTAAGAAAAGTCTGAATGTCGGGGAGTGACGATGCAGGGTTTGCTGGGATTGAGCCGCGCCATTGACGCGGTCAACGAGAGAATAGGCCGGACGCTGGCCTGGCTGATCCTGGCAGCAGTGATCATCTCGACGGTCAATGCGATCATCCGCAAGGTTTTCAATGTCAGCTCCAATGCCTGGCTCGAGGCGCAATGGTACCTGTTCGGCGCAGTCTTTCTGGGTTGCGCTGCCTATACCTTCCTCAAGAACGAGCATATCCGCATCGATATCGTCAGTTCCAAGATGAGCCAGCGCTACCGCAACACGATCGAACTGATCGGCCATATCTGCTTCCTGATGCCGCTATGCCTTATGATGATCTATTACGGCTTCCCCTTCTTCTACGGCTCGTTCCGCATCGGTGAAATGTCGACCAATGCCGGCGGCCTGATCCAGTGGCCCGCCAAGCTGATGATCCCGCTGGGGTTCTGCCTGCTGTTCGCACAGGCGATTTCCGAGACGATCAAGCGGCTCGCCTTCATGCAGGGCCTGGCTCCCGATCCGCACGGCGCCAAGACCGGTCCGCATTGACCGCCTGACCATTCAGCCAGATTTCGCGATTTTCTCGATACAAAGCTCTGACGGGTAACGCTCCATGACCGCACTCATCGCACAGAACATGGCTCCTATCATGTTCTTCTTCCTCGTGATTTTCCTGTTGCTGGGATATCCGGTCGCCTTCTCCCTTGCGGCGCTCGGCATGGTGTTCTTCGTCATCGGCGTTGAACTGGCGCCGCTTTCGGGCGGCAATATCAATCTGTCCTGGTCACTGCTCCAGGCAATGCCCGAACGCATCTACGGCGTGATGAACAACGATACGCTGCTGGCGATCCCGTTCTTCACCTTCATGGGCCTCATCCTTGAGCGTTCCGGCATGGCGGAAGATCTGCTCGACACCATCGGCCAGCTTTTCGGCCCGATCCGCGGCGGCGTGGCCTATGCCGTGGTTTTCGTCGGCGCGCTTCTTGCCGCGACCACGGGCGTTGTCGCAGCTTCCGTGATCTCGATGGGCCTGATCTCTCTGCCCATCATGCTGCGTTACGGCTACGACCGGCGTGTCGCTTCCGGCGTCATCGCCGCATCCGGCACTCTGGCCCAGATCATCCCGCCGTCGCTCGTCCTCATCGTCATGGCCGACCAGCTCGGCAAATCGGTGGGTGACATGTACGAAGGTGCGTTCATTCCCGGTATCGTTCTGGCTTGCCTCTATGCCGTGTTCATTTTTATTGTCAGCATCGTGAAGCCGAGTTATGTGCCGGCGCTTCCGAAAGAGGCCCGCACGCTGGGTTCGGGCGTCGGCTCGCTGCTGGTGCTCGTCGTTCTGGCCGTGGTCATCGCCTACGTTCTGTCGCATTATGTGCTTCCTGGACATGTCGCGAAAGGCAACGAGAACATCATCGCCGCCGCAATCGGGTTTCTGGCGGCCTACCTCATCGCCTATGCCAACAAGGCGTTGAAACTCGGCCAGATGTCCCTGCTCAGCCAGGAGACGATCCTGGTGCTGATGCCGCCGCTTGGCCTCATCTTCCTCGTCCTCGGCACGATCTTCCTCGGCATTGCTACGCCGACCGAAGGTGGGGCAATGGGTGCCGCAGGCGCGATCCTGATCGCGCTCGCCAAAGGCCGCCTTACTTTCGAACTGACACGTCAGGCCGTCGATTCAACCGCCAAGCTCTCGGCCTTCGTGCTGTTTATCCTCGTCGGCGCCCGCGTCTTCTCGCTCACATTCTACGGTGTCAACGGCCATCTCTGGGTCGAACATCTGCTGGTGTCACTGCCAGGCGGTGCGACCGGCTTCCTCATTGTCGTCAACGTGATGGTGTTCCTGCTGGCCTTCTTCCTCGACTTCTTCGAACTGGCCTTCATCATTATCCCGCTGCTGGGAGCACCGGCCGAGAAACTTGGCATCGATCTGATCTGGTTCGGCGTCATCCTTGGCGTGAACATGCAGACCAGCTTCATGCACCCGCCATTCGGCTTCGCGCTGTTTTACCTGCGCTCAGTCGCGCCGGTCGAAGAATACACGGACAAGGTCACAGGCCTGAAGATGGCTCCGGTCACCACGGCTGAAATCTACTGGGGCGCGATCCCCTATGTTGTGATCCAGTGCATCATGGTCGCGCTCGTCATCATCTTCCCGCAGATGGTGCTGGTCTACAAGAACAACGCGCCGCAGCTGAACCAGCAGCAGGTGGATGATGCGCTGAAAAACATCACGATCCCGGGACTCGCGCCTCCCGGCAGCGGCGGCGGCTTGCCGGGGCTGCCTGGGCTAGACCCGCCGCCTCTCAAGATTCAGTAATGACAAAGGGCGGGAGAAATCCCGCCCTTTAACCTTCTCTTCTCCCGCTTGCGGGAGAAGGTGGCGCGCAGCGCCGGATGAGGGCTCTCGACTTTCCCCTCACCCCTTCGCACGCTGCCTGATCTGGAACGTGTCGTAGCTGTATTCAGCGACCTGCCACCACAGATAGCCATCCGAGCGGAAGGCCGTCAGTGAATCGTGCATCTTCTTGAAGCTGGCGTTGGTGGCCCCCACTTCGGCATAGGTATCGGCGGCGGCTTTCCAGCAGGCTTCCATCACGTCCTGCGTAAAGGGCCTCAGCTGCGCGCCGCCGGCTACCAGACGCTTCAGCGCATTGGCGTTCTGCGCGTCATATTTTGCCATGCACCAGTTGCCGGCCTCATGCGACGCTGCCCGTACCGCCGCTTGATAATGCTTCGGCAATTCATTCCATTTCTGCAGGTTGATCATGTTGGCAAGCGCCGCCCCGCCCTCCCACCAGCCCGGATAATAATAGAACGGCGCGACCTTGTTGAAGCCGAGCTTCTCGTCGTCATAGGGCCCGACCCACTCGGCACCGTCGATCGTGCCCTTTTCGAGCGCCGGATAGATATCGCCGCCCGCGATCTGCTGTGGCACCACACCAAGCTTGGTCATGATACGCCCCGCGAAACCGCCGACGCGGAACTTGAGGCCCTTCAGGTCTTCAACTGACTTGATTTCCTTGCGGAACC
>CAXTUM010000223.1:0-5281 GCA_964247205.1 uncultured Beijerinckiaceae bacterium | reverse complement strand
GACCCGCTTGCTTCCAGCCTGCCTGCCCACGGCGTCCTGATGTCGATGGTGATGTTGTCAAAGGCCAGTTGCTTGCCATTCCGACGATCCTCAACCTTGAGAGTGCCATCGGCGAGTTCAAGCCGTTCGAGACCTTGTCCCGGCCCGGCGCGGCTCATCGCCATCAGGAAAGCGCCGATTTCTTCCGCCCGGACGCTCGAATCAACCTGCGGTTGGTCCGCAAGAGCCGGGTTCGGCGTTGCCGACAGAATGATTTCACCCTGCGGCGTGATGATTGCGGTCAATGTCACGCCCCTGAAAGAGAGGGCTCTGGGACTCAGGCGCAGCGTGGCAAGCTGCAATGGATCGAACGCCACCAGCGCATCCGGTGATCTCAAAATCTCACGATCAGCAGGATCCTTCAGCACAACATCGCGGATATGCAGTTCCAGTCCTCTCTCGTTCTTTTCGAGAACAGTCCTGCCAACGGAAACGTCGATGCCTGATCCCAGCCGATCTTCAAGAGCAACGGCAATTCTCTCAGAAAGGAAACCGACTTCGACTGGTCCATTGCTGAGGAGCGCAAACAGGCCGGCGAGAGCCACGCCGAACATGAATAAAAGCGAAAAGCACGCCACGGCAATCCGCCGCATCCACGACCGTTTGCGACGGCGCGAAAAGGATGTTCCGGACGCGGCAAACGGCAAATCCAGCCCGCGCGTTTCGCCGTGACCGGACTCCTGAACCGTGGTGTCGGAGGTTTGATTCATTCTTGATGTCAGTGCGCTCGCGAGAAAAATACCGTTGGCCTCTGGTCGAATCCGGACTTCAGAGCCATCTCTGCCATTGCGGCGTCTGTTGCGCCAGCTAGCATCACGGTGATCCGCGTTCCAGTCATGGATCCTTGTCACCTCAGGAAAGGTCAAAACAATGGCAAATTCACTTCAGCCGGGCGATTCTGCGCCGGATTTCACACTTCCCGGTGATGGCGGTTCTACGATTTCGCTCAAGGGTCTGCTCGGCAAGAAGGTCGTTCTGTATTTTTACCCCAAGGATGACACGTCAGGGTGCACGCTGGAAGCGAAGGATTTCAACCACAGCAAAGCAGCTTTCGCCAAGGCTGGAGCCGAAATCATCGGTGTTTCGCCTGATAACGTCACCAGCCACGATAAGTTCAAAAAGAAATACGATCTGGATTTTGCGCTGGCGTCCGACGAGAGTAAGGCGATGCTGGAAGCCTATGGTGTCTGGGTCGAAAAAAGCATGTACGGGAAGAAATACATGGGCGTCGAGCGCTCGACCTTCCTGATTGGCGCTGACGGCAAGATCACCGCTGTCTGGTCCAAAGTGAAGGTTCCAGGACACGTGGACGAGGTGCTGAAGACCGCGCAGGGCTGAAGCCCCTAAACCGCTTCCCAAATCTCCGGATGTGGGCGTAAGGTAGCGCCAACATGTCAATGAACGCGGCGTCGAGGCCTTCTTGCCTCCGCCGTCTGGAGAGCTGTGGTGAAATCGCGAATGTGGAAGCCGCCTGTGCAGGCGGTGGCCAAGCCGCGTGTGCCTGTGCCTGTTGTAGAGGCGCTGGACACGACCGCCTATGCCGCACTGGATCTGGGCACCAACAATTGCCGCCTTCTGATTGCCCGCCCGAGTCATAGCGGCTTTCGCATCGTTGATTCCTTCTCGAAGATTGTGAGGCTCGGCGAAGGGCTTGGCGCATCCGGCCGCTTGAGCCAGGGCGCCATCGACCGCACCATCGAAGCGCTGAAGTCCTGCAACGACCGGCTGCGCGACCGGAAGGTGGGCAATCGACGGCTGATTGCAACGGAAGCCTGCCGCGCTGCAGCCAATGGCGAGGAGTTTCTGGACCGGGCCCATCGCGAGACTGGCTTGCGCCTGGAGATCGTGGACCGGCAGGCGGAGGCTGAACTTGCTGCGGCCGGTTGTGCCGTATTGATGTCGAAAACGGCGGACAGCGTGCTGCTTTTCGATATCGGCGGCGGCTCCACCGAAGTCGTCTGGCTTGCCTCCGACCGCTACGGCACCAGCATCGGCCAGCGCATCAGGCAATGGACGTCGCTCCCTGTCGGCGTCGTGACGCTGGCGGAAAAGCATGGCGGCATTGATGTCAGTGATCAGGTCTACGAGGCGATGGTGCAGGAGGTGGCGGGCATGGTCGCGCCCTTCGCTGCCGGGATCGACAAGGGCAAGCTCGGCCGCAATTTCCATCTTCTGGGCACCAGCGGCACCGTGACCACGATCGCCGCGATGCATCTGAAACTGCCGCGCTATGACCGCCGTCAGGTCGACGGCCTGTGGATGACGACCAGCGAAGCCGACAAGGTCATACGCGACCTGATGGCCACGCCTTTTGAGAAGCGCGCCGAAAACCCCTGCATCGGTCAGGAGCGTGCCGATCTGGTGCTGGCGGGCTGCGCGATCTATGAAGCTATCGCGCGGGTCTTTCCGGCCCAGCACATCCGCATTGCCGACCGTGGATTGCGGGAGGGCATCCTGATGCAGATGATGATGCGCGATGGTGTCTGGATGGCGGACCGGAGAGTGCAGCCATGAGTGGTGACAACAAGGGCAAGATGCCGCCCAAAAATACGCCGCCGAAAAAGCCGCCAGCGGTCAAGGCGCCGATTGTGAAGACGTCCGTGGCGAAGGCAGCGGCAGCAAAGGCTTTTGCGGCGAAGACCCCCGGCGGCCATTCATCCGGCAAGAAGATCGCGGCCAAAAGCAAGGA
Source organism: uncultured Beijerinckiaceae bacterium (assembly GCA_964247205.1). Lineage (GTDB taxonomy): Bacteria > Pseudomonadota > Alphaproteobacteria > Rhizobiales > Beijerinckiaceae > JADCCX01. The sequence continues at coordinate 2,553 of CAXTUM010000223.1, read as the reverse complement.
CCCGCGCTTTGCCGAGCGGGTTTACACTGCGCACAAGCGCTCGCTCTCGTCGATCATTTGGCTGCAGCGCCAGCTGAACGATCCCTATGTGCAGCGCGCCAAGGAAGAAGGCTGGCGCTCGCGCGCTGCGTTCAAGCTGATCGAGATTGACGAAAAGCACCGTATGCTGAAACCTGGCCAGATCATCATTGATCTGGGCGCGGCCCCCGGCGGCTGGTGCCAGTATGCGGCGAAAAAAGTGGGATCGGCCTCGGGTAAAGGAGGGCAGGTCATCGGCATTGATCTCTTGCCAATCGAGCCGATTGTCGGCGTCACCCTGGCCGAGATGGATTTCACGGAAGAGGACGCGCCTGACCGCCTGCGGGCGATGATCGGCGTCGAGCCGGGTCAGCGCATCGTGGACGGCGTGCTCTCCGACATGGCGGCCAACACGACGGGACACCGCAAGACTGACCACCTTCGCATTGTCGGCCTGACGGAAATGGCGGTGGAATTCGCGATAGAAATGCTGAAACCGGGCGGATTCTTCATCACCAAGCTGTTTCAGGGCGGCGAGACAGCGGCCATGATCACCCTGCTCAAGCAGCATTTTGCCGTGGTGAAGCACGTGAAGCCGCAGTCCAGCCGCGCGGATTCGGCGGAGCTTTATGTGCTTGCGACGGGATTCAAGGGGTAGGGGCACTTCTCAGGAATGAACAATCTGGATTGATGCGGAATGTTGCCAATGGGCTCCGGCAGCAGCCAGCTATGCGGATGGAGCTGCCGTCAAGAACCCGCAGCCACCTTTGCGAGAGCCTGCGCATAAATTCTGTGCTCCTCCTTCAGAACGCGTGCTGCAAGATCGCCTTCGTCATCCCCTGGCAAAACCGGCACGCGGGCCTGCAGGATCGTCGGTCCGTCATCCAGTTCCGGCGTAACGAAATGCACGGTGCAGCCGTGTTCGTGCACGCCGGCCTCCAGTGCGCGCCGGTGCGTATCAACGCCCTTGAAATCCGGCAGAAGCGACGGATGGATGTTGATCAGCCGTCCTTCCCACTTGCGGCAGAACCACGGCGACAGCACGCGCATGAACCCGGCCAGTGCAACCAGCTCAATCCCGCTTTCGACAAGCTTCTGGTGCATTACCCTGTCGAAGCTTTCGCGGTCGGCGAAGCCCCTGTGTGACATCGCGAAGGTGGCTATGCCCTGCGTGCGCGCAAACGTCAGGCCCTCCGCGTCCGGCCTGTTGCTGGCCACCAGTGCGATTTCAGCCGGATAGTCCGGTGATTTTGCCGCTTCCACGAGGGCTGCCATGTTTGAGCCCCGTCCCGAGATCAGCACGGCTACGCGCTTTCTGGCGGGACTATGCTTCATGCGAGATCAAGCGCCCCGGCGCTGGAAACTTGCGCCGCACCGGCTTCCACCACAATCGTCATGCCGATGATACGGGCCGTTTCTCCCGCTGCCGCCAGCGCCGCGAGCAGTTCCGGCACTTTCCCGGCATCCACGATCAGCGCCATGCCAACGCCGCAGTTGAAGGTGCGCAGCATTTCGTATTCGCTGACATCGCCCGTTTTCGCCAGCCAGCGGAACACTGGCGGAACCGCGATCTGGTCCAGCTGCAGCGAAACACCAACCGTTTCGGGCAAAACACGCGGGATATTGTCGATGAACCCGCCGCCGGTGATATGCACCAGACCATGAATACCGCCGACGCGGCGGATCAGGTCCAGCACCAGCTTCACATAGATCCGTGTGGGCGTGAGCAATGCCTCGGCCAGCGTCTGGCCCTTCGCAAAAGGCGCAGGATCCGTCCATGCAAGGCCGCTCTGGCTGACGATGCGGCGAACGAGGGAGTAGCCGTTGGAATGAACGCCCGAGGAGGGCAGTCCGATCACAACCTGTCCGGCCTCGACACCCTGCGGCAGCACCTGTCCGCGCTCGACGGCACCCACCGAAAAGCCTGCGAGATCATAATCCTGCCCAGCGTACATCCCCGGCATCTCGGCTGTTTCGCCGCCGATCAATGCGCATCCCGCCTGCTTGCAGCCCTCCGCTATACCGCGCACGATTTCCACGCCGACCTGCGGCACCAGTTTACCCGTGGCGTAATAATCGAGAAAAAAAAGCGGTTCCGCGCCCTGCACGATGAGGTCATTCACGCACATCGCCACCAGATCAATGCCGACCGTGTGATGGATGCCGCTGTCAATGGCGATCTTGACCTTGGTGCCCACGCCATCATTGGCGGCGACAAGGATCGGATCCTTGAAGCCGGCGGCTTTCAGATCGAACAATCCACCGAACCCGCCGATTTCCGCATCAGCGCCAGGGCGGCGCGTGGCGCGCACCAATGGCTTGATCTGGTCAACCATTGCATTGCCTGCATCGATGTCCACACCTGCGTCGGCATAGGTCAGGCCACTGGTTTTTACGCTTCTCGCCATGGAAATCCCTCGTGGAACTGGCGGTACGGGCTGCGATCCACCTTGGCAAGCGCGGGGAGATCGTTATCGTCAGGAAACATGCATGCCTCGGCCCTGAATCTTGCAAATCTCCTCACGCTGCTCCGCT
>CAXTUM010000222.1:0-5291 GCA_964247205.1 uncultured Beijerinckiaceae bacterium | reverse complement strand
GTTGCCCGTCTTGAACGGGTCCGCGCCCGCCATGCTGGCCCCAGCATAGGCCGCCAGCGCTACCGGCGGCGTGATATCGGCGAGAACGCCGAAATAGAACACGAAGAAATGCGCCACGATGGGTTCGCTGCCGAGCTGGCTGAGGGCAGGCGCCGCCACTGTCACCATGATGATATAGGTTGCGGTCGTCGGCACGCCGCAGCCCAGCAGGATGCAGACGATGGCGGTCATGACGAGGGTGAAGAACAGCGTCATCGCCTTCATGTCGAACAGAAAGGCCGGGATTACGTAGCTGGTCATGGCGGCCAGATATCCCGCCGAACTTGTGACGATACTCGAGATCTTGAAGCCGACGCCGGTCAGCGTCACAACACCGACGATGATGCCGACGGTGGCTGCCGCCGCACCCACGGCGATGGCGTATTTCGCGCCAACGACGAAAGCATCAGCGATATCGACCGCGTTTTTCTTTCCCTCGGCACTCTGGATGACGAAGGCAGCCGAAACCGCAGCACAGGCCAGGAACAGAACCAGCGTCACGGGTCCCGACATCAAGCCGCCACTGACAGCAGCGATGATCATCGCGGCACCTGTCGCCAGTGCAACCACAGGATTGCGCCCAGTAAGGCCCACGACAATACAGGCCGTGATGCCCCAGAATGCCGCGAGATAGGGCGTATAGCCCGAGAACAGCACGGCGAGCAGCACGAACAGGGGAATCGATGTGGGCCAGTCACGCCTGAGCACATCCGCCGCGCGCGGAATTTCATGCGGGTCCATGCCGCGCATACCGTTCTTTTTCGCCTCGAAATGCACCTGACAGAACACGCCGAAGAAATGCATGAACGCAGGCACGATGGCCGCCAGAATCACCGTCTGGTAGGGAACATTAAGATATTCCACCATCAGGAAGGCTGCGGCACCCATGATCGGTGGCGTGATCTGACCTCCGGTGGACGCCGTCGCTTCAACCGCCGCCGCGAAATGGCGGGGGTAGCCCAGCCGGATCATGGCCGGGATCGTCAGCGATCCCACGGTCACGGTGTTGGCGATGGACGAGCCCGAAATCATGCCGAAGAGGCCGGAGCCGAAGATCGAAACCTTGGCCGGTCCGCCGACGAAACGCCCGAAGGCGGCCGAGGCCAGATCGATGAAGAACCTTCCGAGCCCGATGCGCGTGGCCAGAACGCCGAACAGCACGTAATGGAAGACATAGGTGGCGACCACGCCCAGCGCGATGCCGAAGACACCCTGGCTGGTGAGATAAAGGTGGTTCACCACGCCTTTCCAGGTGTTGCCGGGGTGGACCAAGATACCGGGGAAACTCTGGCCGTAGATCGCATAGATCATCAGAACGATGGCGATGATCGGCAGCGCCGCACCCACGGCGCGCCGGGTGGCCTCCAGCAGGACGATGATAAGCAAAGTGCCCATGATCACGTCGACAGGTCTCGGGTTGCCGACAAAAAAGGCGAGATCCTCGAAAATCCACGGCACATAGAGACTGCTGACGGCGGCTGCGAGCGCCAGCGCCCAATCCCAGAGCGGAATGCCGAAAGGCTTCAATACGGTGGCGGCGGGAGTGATGGCGTTCTGTTTTTTCGTCGCGGCGAAGACGAGGAAGATCAGGCCCAATACGAAGGCCATGTGGATGCCGCGGTGGGTCGTCTCGCGCAGCAGGCCGAAACCGGCGGTGTAATAATGGAAGAGCGACAATGCCATCAGCAATCCGGCAACGATCCATCCTGCCGTCGGCAGGAGCGGGCGAAACTGCATTTCGGGATCGAGTTCAGCTTCAAGCTTTGCAAGATCAGCTTGGGATTCAGGTATCGGCTGGGTCACGGATCACGTGGCTTTCTGGTCTTGTCGCTAAACGATTTGAACCCGAGGCTAGCCGGGTTCCCTTGCGGAAAGAAGCCCCTGACACGTTTTCCTGACAAGTGTCTGGCGAAAACGGCTGTGAAACGCTAATCTCACGCTCATGCGATTGAGACGTATCCTCGGTTTGCTGGCCACCGGTCTGTTCCTGCTCCTGACGGGAGGTCCCTCCGTGGACGCACAGGAGAACGACGCTTTGCGCTTTTTCCAGCAGAACCCGTCACGTCTTCTGTTTCGCAGCCAGCCCGAAGTCCGCAGGGCCCCGCCGCCCCCCCGCGTCGTCCGTTCGGCTCCCGAACCCCGGCGGCGGATCACTCCTTCGCCAGAGTACGAGGTGACCGTTCAGCCGGAAAAGCCGGTGGTGGCTGCCACAACCTATCTGCATGTCATAGGCGATTCACTGGGCGAGCTTCTGGCGCAAGGTCTCAAGGAGCAGTTGGCTGACACCAAGCCTGATGTTGGCGTGGTTAAGCGCGCGCGCTCATCCTCCGGCTTAGTGCGTGATGATTATTTTGACTGGAACAAGGCGCTGAAGGACCTTCTGGCCGGGACCGAGAAGGTCGACATGGTGGTCATGATGCTGGGCTCCAACGACCGTCAGACCTTGCGTGATGAGGCGGGCAATCATGAATTCGGCACAGACCGCTGGCGCGAAATTTATCTGAAACGGCTGGATGATCTGGTTACGCCCGTCCGGGAGAAGCGTATCCCGTTCATCATCGTCGGCATGCCTATCATGCAGGCACAGAAGCTGTCAGCTGATATGCTGGTGCTCAATACACTGTTTCGGGAGCGCGCGGCGCGGATTGGCGCGAGCTATGTCGATCTGTGGGAGGCTTTCGCCACGGAGCAAGGCCAATACGGCGCCAGCGGACCGGACGTGAATGGCGTCATCACCCGGTTGCGCACCAATGACGGCATCCATTTCACCAAGGCAGGAACGCGCAAGATCGGCTTCTTCGTCGGCAAGGAAGTCGATCAGCAGTTGGGCCGCGAGCGACCGTCAACCGAGGTGGCGTCTTTGCCGTCGGATCTCTCCGAGCAGATCAAACGGGATGCCCCAGGACTTGTGCCGCAAAGCCTGCAGACGGCTGTGCCGCTGCCGACTGAATTGCCGGCATTGCCCGTGATCAGCGTGCGTCCTCTCGCCAGCCCCACGCTGGAGTTGACCGGCGCACCGCAGGCTGCGGGCGGGCAAATCCTGCGTTCGCGGATCAATCCGCCCGCGAATGAAATGGCGATCCTCGTGGAGCAGGCTCTGGGCTATGGCCGCCTGCCGCCCGCCAAGACCGGGCGCGCGGATGATTTTTCCTGGCCGCGCACGAACTGACGCGCGTTCAGCGCGGCAGCACCGTCTCGCCCATCAGGAACTCGTCCACCGCACGCGCTGCCTGACGTCCTTCACGGATGGCCCAGACCACGAGGGATTGCCCCCGGCGCATGTCGCCCGCCACGAAGACCTTTTCCGTCGAGGTCTTGTAGTCGCGGTCGGTGGCCTTGACGTTGCCGCGGGCATCAGTGCCGACGCCAAGCTCCTGCACCATGCCTTCGTGCACGGGCTGGATGAAGCCCATGGCGAGCAGCACGAGATCAGCCTGCAGCTCGAATTCGGTGCCCGGCACCGGTTTGAAATCACTGCCGGATTGCGCGCAGACGAGTTTGGTCACATTGCCCTTGCCATCGCCTTCGAGGCGTACTGTGGCGACGGCAAACTGCCGTTCGGCCCCCTCCTGATGCGAAGAGGACGTGCGCAGCTTCAGTGGCCAGTTTGGCCAGCTCAATGCCTTGCTTTCCTTTTCGGGTGGCTGCGGCATGATCTCGAGTTGTGTCACGGAAAGCGCGCCCTGGCGCACCGAGGTGCCGATGCAATCGGACCCCGTATCGCCGCCGCCGATGACGACGACATGCTTGCCCGAGGCCAGAATCGGCTCCGCTGTCACGCCCTCGTTGGACACTCGGCGGTTCTGCTGGGGCAGAAAGTCCATGGCGAAATGCACGCCCCTGAGCTCACGGCCCGGGATCGGCAGGTCGCGCGGCTTCTCTGAGCCGCCAGTCATCACAAGTGCATCATGCCTGTCCGCCAGTTCCTTTGCCGAAACATCGCTGCCGACATTGACGTTGTAGTGGAAGGTCACACCCTCGGCTTCCATCTGCTCAACGCGGCGATCAACGTGGCTCTTCTCCATCTTGAAATCGGGGATGCCGTAGCGCAGGAGGCCACCGGCACGTGCCGCCTTCTCGTAAAGATGCACGTCATGCCCAACGCGGGCCAATTGTTGCGCAGCGGCGAGCCCTGCGGGTCCGGAGCCGATGACAGCGACTGTCTTGCCCGTCTTGTGCTTTGGCACTTCGGGCTTCACCCAGCCCATCTCCCAGCCCTTGTCGATGATCGCGCATTCGATCGACTTGATGGTGACGGGCGTGTCCTCGATGTTCAGCGTGCAGGCGGCCTCGCAGGGCGCGGGGCAGACGCGGCCCGTGAATTCCGGGAAATTGTTGGTGGAATGGAGGTTGCGCAAAGCCTCTTCCCAATCATCCTGATAGACGAGGTCGTTCCAGTCCGGGATCTGGTTGTTGACCGGGCAGCCGGTGTGACAGAACGGAATGCCGCAGTTCATGCAGCGCGACGCCTGATCCTTCACCGTGTCCGAGGACAACGGCAGGACGAACTCCTTGTAGTGCCGGATGCGATCCGACGCGGGAGCATATTTCCGGTCCTGCCGGTCGATTTCGAGGAAGCCTGTGACCTTGCCCATGTGACGTTACTCCGTGTTGGTGTTTTGACTGCAGCTTTCAGCGCAGCCAGTTCTCTATCTTCAGTCCCGGCACGCGGGAGAATTCCTTGGTGTTGTCCGTGACGACAACGCTGTCCGTCGCAAGCGCATGCGCCGCAATCAGCAAGTCGTTGTTGCCGATTGGTGTGCCTGCGCGTTCAAGATGCGTTCGGATGGAGGCATAGAATTCGTCCGCAGGTACTTCGAGCGGAGCGACATCCATGTTGTCGAGCAAGCCCTCGATCTTGCGGGCGAGCGTAGCCGATCCCTTTCTCGCCACGCCAAAGCGCATTTCCGCTGCGACAACGACACTCGTGAACACCCGTTGCTCACCCATCTTATCAATTCGCCCGGCTAGTTCACCGTCAGGCATACGGATCATCGCCGATAGAATATTCGTGTCCAAAAGGTAACGCACGTCAGATCTCAATATCATCCGGGGGCAGATCTTCGATCTCGCCGATGTCTTCGTCTGTTGGCTCAAGCGTCCGGAGGTAGGTCAGCAGCGATTTTGGCTTCCGGACCTGTTCGATGATCAGCACATCGCCTTCCCGGCGGATTGTCACTTCCTTCCCGGGAAGCTCGAACTCCTTGGGGATGCGCAGTGCCTGGCTGCGACCGTTGCGGAAGAGGCTGACC
>CAXTUM010000221.1:0-5316 GCA_964247205.1 uncultured Beijerinckiaceae bacterium | reverse complement strand
AGCCGGTCATCGCCATCAACACAGCCACGTACTGGCATGCACTGCGCGCCAATGGCATCAACGACCGGATGGATGGCTTCGGCAGGCTGCTCAGCGATTTCTGATCAGGTGATCGCGCCCGTATCGCGCAGAGACTGGATCATCGACGTGCGCAGCAGGAAAGCGCGGTGCTTGTCAGGGTCCGCCACTGTGGCGCGCAAGCTTTCATAATAGGCGTTGCGTGCTTCAGGCTCCCGCGTGTTGAGCATCTGGCGGTTGCGCAAGGTGGTCTGCTGCACGACGTCCAGCGCCACGCCGCGCCGCTGGCGGCTGTAGTCTTCCAAACGTGAGAGCGGCGCGCCGCTCATCACCTCGGTCAGCTTGCCCGCCAGATTGAACGCATCGTGGATGCCGCCGTTCAGGCCCATGCCGCCGAGCGGATTGTTGACGTGCGCCGCGTCTCCCGCGATCACCAGCCGTCCGGCAACATAGCCCGAAGCCACACGCTCGTGCACGCGGTATGCGGTTTTGTGACGGATGTCGTAGGGCTGCGGGCGCGGCGCGGCCCCTTGCAGCAGGATCTCGATCCGTTCCTGCGATGTCACTTCGGCATCGCTCAGCCCGGCCTCGACCGGGAACAGCACACGCCACAGGCTCGCCGTGCGGATCAGCACGTACCATTCATGAGGATCGGAGATGTAGGAGATGTTGGCGAGGTCAGGCATCACCTCGCGGAAATCATGCGGCGTCGAGACCGTAAGGAAAGTCTCGGGGATCGTAATGCCGTCGAAATTGACGCCCATCGCCTTGCGCACGATGCTGTTGATGCCGTCCGCGCCGATCACGAAGTCACCGGCCAGCGTCTCGGTGCGGCCATCCGGCGCAGTTGCATCGACCTCCGCGTGAGTATCACTCTGCCGCACGGCGGTGACCTGCCAGTCCAGCCGGATGTCAGCCAGAATGTTGTGCCGCAACCTTTCATGCAGCATGAGGCCGAGTCGCCATTGCTCGCATTGCAGACGGTAGGGATGCCTCGTCACATCGCCCAGCCGATCCAGATCGAAGGTCGCGACCGCCGCACCGCTTGCCCGGTCGCGAAACTGCCAGGTCGGGCAGATCAGGCCTTGCGTCACCATAGAATCGACCACACCGAAGCGCTCCAGCATGTCCAGTGTCGGCGGATGAAAGGTTGAGGCTCTGAGATCGCGCGGCACTTCCGGCGATGTATCCAGCAGCACTACGGGAATGCCGTTCTCTGCGAGCAGACTGGCTGCCACCAGTCCCACCGGACCTGCTCCGACGATCACGATCCTGCCAAGCATCAGTGCATCCCGCAGGCTGCGCCATGCCGCCTCAATGAGACAACAATATCATCGGAAATTTGTCCGGACAACATTGCTGCTGCCGCAGCGCTGGTCAATGGCGTTTCAGGCGCTTGCCCGGCTTCATCATTTCTCCAGCCGATAGCGGAAGTCGCAATGACTTGCACCCTGCATGATAGTCTGCGTGCGTGTCAGTTTCAGCCGCTTGTCATAGCCCTCGCAAAAGGTCCCGTCGCGCTGGCACGACAGCAGATGGCCGATCTCGCCGAGGCCCATCTCGCGGTACATCTCGGAATAGCGGCAGCGCGTGACGTTGTAATCGATGTGCGTGTCGTCCTGGCGGATCACGTCGAGTTCCAGTGCATTGTCCATGGTCCACAGCGGTCGCAGATCGGCGAAGGTCTGGATGCTGGTCTCGCCGTTGACGAGCGCCGCCATCTCCTCACCCTGCTGGATCGAGGCGCTGCGCACGGCATCACCAATAGTCTTCGCTGCCGCCTCCTTGCCGTGGCTCTCCTTCAGCGTCTCGTAAACATGCTTCAGGATGTTCGCCTCGATGCGGCGGCGCTCCAGCATCGGCAATTCTGTTTTGGGCACTAGTGCAGCGGGTTTCGTGTCGCTCATGGCTTCTGCTCTCCCTGTTTCACTGGATGTGCCCGCCGAGATAGGCGTCCACCACGCGCGGATCGATCGCAAGATCGGCGGCGTTTCCCGAAAGTGCAATACGCCCGCCTTCCATGACGGCTGCGCGGTCCGCAGCCTTCAACGCCGCCCGCGCATTCTGTTCGACGATCAGGATCGACACGCCGGTGCGGCGGATTTCTCCCACGAGATCGAAGATGGTCTTCACGAGCTTCGGCGCGAGCCCAAGCGACGGTTCGTCGAGCAGCAGCATGCGCGGCTTGCGCATCAGCGCGCGGGCAATGCACAGCATCTGCTGCTCGCCCCCCGAGAGCGAACCTGCGCTCTGCGTCATGCGTTCGCCCAGCACCGGGAACAGCGGCAGGATGCTGTCGAGTTCCGCCAGTCCATGCGGCCCGCCGCCCAGCACCAGATTTTCCCGAACCGTCATGGCGGAGAAGATCTGGCGTCCCTCGGGGGCCTGAGACAGCCCCTGCGCCACGATTGTGTGGGACGGCGCATTGGTGATGTCGCGGCCATCGAAGCGGATGCTGCCCCCCGTCACCCTGTAGATGCCGGAGATGGCGCGCATCAGCGTCGTCTTGCCAACGCCGTTGGCGCCCAGCACCGCCACGATCTCGCCCTCGTTAACCGCAAGGTCCACGCCGCGCAGGATCTCCTGCACACCCATCGTCACGCTGAGGTTCTCGATCTGGAGGATCGGTCCGCTCATGCCTCCACCCCCAGATATGCCTCGAGCACTGTAGGGTCCGCCTTCACGATAGCAGGTGCGGCATCCGCGATTTTGCGGCCTGACGCCAGCACGATCACCCGCTCGCAGATCGACATCACGAGCGTCATATCATGTTCCACCAGCAGCACTGTTATCCCTCCAGCGTGCAGCTTGCGGATAAAGTCAGCGAGGCCTTTCGTCTCGCTGTTGTTGAGGCCAGCCGCCGGTTCATCAAGGATCAGCAGGTCGGGCTGCATGGCGAGCGCCCGTGCGATCTCCAGATACTTGCGCTTGCCATAGGAGATATTGGCGGCCAGTTCCTCCGCATCCGCCAGCAGTCCTACGGCGTCCAGCGCGCTGTTCGTGCGCTCGGAGATGGCGCGTGAAGCTGCCTTGCCGAAGAAAGCAGAGCCTATGCCAGCGCCCAGCGACCCGATGGCCCCCACCGAAACGTTGTCGAACACCGACATGTTGGGGAAAATCCGCAGGTTCTGGAAGGTGCGTCCCATGCCGCGCCGCGCCACATCATAAGGCTTCAGCCCGGTGATCACCTCGCCCTTGAAACGGACCTCACCCTCCGATGGCGGCGTGAAGCCCGAGATGAGGTTGAACAGCGTTGTTTTGCCCGCGCCATTCGGGCCTATGAGCCCCACGAGTTCGCCTTTCGCCACCGATGCGGACACACTATCTACGGCGGTGAGGCCGCCGAATCGCCGCGTCAGGTTGCTGACCTCCAGAAGCATGCTCACGACCAGCCAATCCCGGCACCCTTGCTTGGTCTGCGCCACGCGCCGCCGAACTGACGCCGTGCAAAATCCATGGCCGAGACCTCTCCGATCACGCCTCTGGGCACGAAGACGATGGAGGCGAACAGGACGATACCGATAATGATATTGCGGAAATCTCCCGCTTTCAACTCGCGCAGCAGTTCTGGCAGACCGATGAGAATGCAGGCGCCTATGATCGCGCCCGGCAGTGATCCCAGCCCACCCACGACCACCATGGCGAGGATGAGAATCGAGACGTTGAAGTTGAAATCCGGCGGCGAGATATAGCCTGCTGTGTGCGCCCATAATGCACCTGCCAGACCGGCAAACAGGCCAGAAAGCGTGAAACTCTCGATCTTCAGCCGCACCGTGTTGATGCCCATGGCGTCAGCGCATTGATCATCCTCGCGCAGCGCCCTCAGCGCATTGCCGTAATACGAATGCGAGAGACGATGGATGCACCAGATGGACGCGACACACACAATCGCCACCACAAAATACGCCGACGACGGCTTCGAGAAATCATATCCCGCAATCTTCAACCCGCCGAACAGCAGGATGCCGTTCGGTCCCCTGGTGAAGCTCACCCAGTTCAGCGTGATGAGATAGATCATCTGCCCGATACCCAGCGTCGCCACGGCGAAATAGATCGAGACAAGGCGCATTGTCGGCAAGGCCACGAGAAAGGCTGTCAGCGCCCCGGCCAATCCCGCAGCGGGCAGCGTCAGCAGGAAGGGCCAGCCCGCCTGGCTGGCCAGCAGCGCAGCGGTGTAGGCGCCGACGCCGTAGATCGCGGCATGCCCGAGCTGCAGCAGGCCCGCCATGCCGGTCACCAGATGCATCGACGCGGCGAGCAGCGAGAAGATCAGCATCAGGTTGGCGACCTGATACAGGTAGCTGCGGCCGATGAAGCCCAAGAGCAGCGGTACGGCGACGAAGACGAGCCCGAGGATGAGTGCGGTCCAGAGCCAGCTTCTGGAGCCGATCCCGTGGTCATCAGACGCGTTCACGGGCGCCTCCGAAAATGCCGCGGGGGAAGAAGATCAGTGTTATAACGAGGAAACAATAGGCGACGAGTTCCTGCCAGACCGACGAGACCACAACCGTTGACATGGATTCGGCGACGCCAATGATCAGCGCGCAGATGACCGCGCCGGGAATGGATGAGAGGCCGCCCATCACCATTGCGACAAAAGCCTTAACACCCGGTGCAAATCCCATATTCGGGAAAATCGCGCCGTAGTAGAGGCCTACAAGAATACCCGCCACCGCGCCCATGGCTGAGCCGACAGCGAAGGTCCAGATGATGGTGCGGTCCGTGTCGATGCCGACATAACGCGCGCCAAGCGGATTGTTCGAGACCGCGCGGATTGAAAGGCCCACGCGCGTGTATCGCAGCACGTATTGCAGGCCGCCCAGCATGATGGCCGAGGTAACGAAGATGATGATGTCGCCGTTGACGATGGTGACGGGGCCTAGCTGGATCGGAGTGTTCAGCAAAAGCTTGAGCGGCACGGTCTGAAACTGCGAACCGAGAATCAACTCGATGCCCTCCCGCGCGATGATCGACAGCGCCAACGACGACATCAGCGTCGCCTCCCGCATGGCGCGGGACTTGAGGCTGGCCTCATCCGTGAAGCGCCGGAAAGGCCGGAACGCCAGCCGCTCCAGCCCCACACCGGTCAGCGCTCCGACGGCGAGCACAAGAAACAGCAGGATGGCGAGCGGCGGCGCGAAGGCGACGATGAACATCAACCCGGCGAAAGCTCCGATGGTGTAGACCTCGCCATGGGCGAAGTTGACGACATTCAGCACGCCGAAGATCAGCGTGAAGCCGATCCTTTTACCTAGTATAATACCTGAGTTATATTTTACTTTAATTCTTCTAAAGTAT
>CAXTUM010000220.1:0-5319 GCA_964247205.1 uncultured Beijerinckiaceae bacterium | reverse complement strand
TCGGCTCCGACAGCGCGCGTGCGCACCTTGTCGATGAACGGGCGCACCACTTCCAGCGCCACATCGGCTTCAAGCAGGGCGCGGCGCACCTCGCGGAGAGCCTCGTTGACATCCGCCTCGGACAGCGCGCCACGGCCCTTCAGCTTGTCCAGAATGCCTGAGAGGCGCTGTTGCAGGCCGTCGAACATCCGCGTGCAGTCTCCAAACGTTTTCGAGCCCCGGGGCGCTACGCGCTGCGGGGCTGTGACCTCCGGTCTCTCGGACCGGACAGTGGCTCGACGTCAACGATAGTGTTGAAATCTGGGGTGCGTATGGGGGACGGGGGCGGAGATGTCAAGAATTTCGCACGCTTTTCAATACTACCCGGAACACGCTGCCACCGCCGTCGCGCGGCAGGCATTCCACCGTGCCGCCGTGCTTCGCCGCGATCTCGCTGACCAGCGCCAGCCCAAGGCCTACGCCGCCGTCGCGTTCACGCGCGCCTTTCAGCCGGTAGAACGGCTCGAAGATGCGGGCGCGCTCCGCCTCCGGCACGCCGGGGCCGCGGTCGGCGACATCGAGCGTCACGCTTGTGCCGGACTGGCTGATCGTCACGTCGGGCGCTCCACCGCCATAGCGCTCGGCGTTTTCCAGCAGATTGCGGATAAGGCGGCGGATCAGGCGCGGATCGCCGGTAACAATGGGCAACCCCGAATCCCTGATATCAAGCCGCGCATCGGTGACCGCGCATTCCTCCGCCACCAGTCCGACGAGATCGATCTCCTCCCGCACTATGGGATGCGCTCCGGCATCGAGGCGGCTGGAGAGCAGGATTTCGTCGATCAGCTGATCCAGTTCGTGGATGTTGCGGGAGATTTCGCGTCTGGTGCTGTCGGGCGTCACGGATGGCAGCGTTTCCAGAGCCATGCGCAAACGGGCGAGTGGCGAGCGCAATTCGTGCGAGGCATTGGCCAACAGCGACTTGTTGGCGGTCACCAGTGTCTGAATGCGGTCGGCTGCGGCATTGAAGGTGACGGCGAGGCGCGCCACCTCATCTTTGCCCTCAACCTTCACCCGGGCCGTGAGATCACCGGAACCCAGCGCCGTGACACCGGTCTGCAGGGTTTCCAGCCGCCGCGTAAGGCGGCGCACGACCGGCCAGGCCGCAATGCCGACGGCAACACCGATGCCGATGAGGGCGAAAAGCCAGCCGAAACGCCTGAACTCCGAGCGTTCCGCACTGGGACGTACGGCTACTATCGTGCGCCCGTCGCGCAATTCCACCATCTGCCCCCAAGGCCTGCCGCGCCATCCGGGTCCGCCGCGCGAATGCATGCGCATCGGGCCGCCGTGATCGACGTCGCCCGCCTCGGCGATCAGCCGTCCGTCCGGTCCGAAGATCGCGATGTCGTAGCCGCTGCGTTCGCGCCACTGGCGCAGCAGGGCGCGCTGCTCCTCGATCGGCGTTGCGGCAGAGGGGGCCAGTTGCTCGGCCAGCGACAGCACGAATTCCTGGCGGGGACCGAACCGGTCAGTATCTGTCGTCAAGCGCCAGGTCACAGCGGCGAGCACAGCGAAGAGCGCGAGACTGCCGATGACGGCAAGGTAGATGCGGAAATACAGACGCGCCATCAGTCCTGAACCTTCGCGAAAACATAACCCGCGCCGCGCACCGTGATGATGCGCCGGGGCTGTTTGGCGTCATCCTCGATGGCCGAGCGGATGCGGCCGATATGGACATCGATCGAGCGGTCCAGCACGGGGTCATAAGCCTGTGCCGTGCCTGTCGCGAATTCGATAAGCTGTTCGCGCGACAGCACGCGTCCGGCGCGCTCGGCCATGGCCTGAAGCAATGCGAACTGGTGGCTGGTCAGCAACCGGTCCTCGCCTGCCAGACGCGCCATGCGCGCGCCGCGATCAATTTCCAGCCTGCCGAAGCGAAGGATATCGGCGGGTATGCCCGGTGCGCCGCGCCGCAGGACGACACGGATGCGCGCCAGCAATTCACGCGGCTCGAAAGGCTTGGAGACATAATCCTCCGCGCCGATCTCGAGGCCGACAACGCGGTCCATGGGGTCACCCTTCGCCGTCAGCATGATCACCGGTGTCATTGAAGCCGCCGAGGGGAGGGCGCGTATCTTGCGGAAGACATCGAGCCCGTCGCCATCCGGCAGCATCAGGTCGAGGAGGATGAGGTCAGCCGGATCGCGCCTGAGCGCTGCAATGCCGGACGCGCCATCCTCGGCATGGCTGACGGCAAAGCCGGACTGGCGGAGATAGCTGGCCACCATCTCCGCCAGACGGACGTCATCCTCGATCATCAGGATATGGGTCATGGAGGGGTTGTATCCTGATCAATCGGGGACACGCCAGCCGCTTAACCCAGGTTCTGTATCCGGGTCAGCGCTGTTTCCTTCCCTCTCCCGCTCGCGGGAGAGGGCGGCGAGGCGAAGCCGAGACGGGTGAGGGCAAGCAAGCTGCCACGGCCCTCATCCGCCCTTCGGGCACCTTCTCCCGCAGGCGGGAGAAGGAAGTCGGTGCGCCAGCCGTTCAACCGCGCCAGTGGCGGCGGCGGTTCTCCCAGCGTTCGACGAGCTGCTGGCGCTGCGCGGGCGTCAGAACCTCGGCGGCTTCGGACAGGGCCTGTGCCGCGCGTTTCGAGCCCGCCTCGAATGCTGCGAATTCCTCGGCGCGCAGCTTTTCGATGGCGGCGCGGTCGATGGTATCGGCCTTGAGCAGGATGGCGAGCTTCAGGCTGGCCGTATAGCGCCGGTCCCGCAGCGGCCGCAGTTCCTGCATGGCGCTCTGGGCGATGGTGACAATCTTCAGCTTTTGCTCGGAGGTAGCGCCGACGGAGCCGAGCGCATAGTCGAACATCCTTTCGGGACCGAATCCGAACATCGAGCCATGGCCCATCATGCCGCCTTGCATCCCAGGTCCGTATCCGGGTCCGGGGCCGTAGCCCTGACCGTGGCCATAGCCGTAGGGCTGCTGGCTGTAGACGGCGCCAGCGCCCAGAGCAGTGATGCCGGCGAGAACGGCGGCAAGGCCGACGCGGCGGCCGTTCAGCCATTTGCGGCGGGGAGGGGCGGCGGCTGGTGTTTCAGCCAGAGTTGCATTGGTGTCTGCTGCAGACATGGGGCTCTCCTGTGCTTCATTCACCGCCTGATCTGGCGGGGATGAGGAGTTATGGACTTTGACAACGTCCTCATCGCTCCAGCTTTGTAAAGTTGTGTAAAGCCGCGCTATGAGATGTCATTGACTGACGGCTGGCCTTGAGTCTCAGCCCGACCGGATTATCTCACTCCAGATGAAACGCCGTTCCGCACTCAAACTCATCGGTCTTTCGACTCTGGCCGCGATCAGCGGAGGAACCGCTTACGCCATGCTGCGCACACCAAGAAATCCCTATTACAACGGCCCTGCTACCGATCATTTCGACGGGCTGAAGTTCTTCTCGCCAGGCCGCGCCAATTTCGCGGAAAAGTCCCGGATGGATTTGCTGAGATGGCAGTTCGGCGGCGGCAAGGAGATCTGGCCATCCGCTTTTCCGAGCCCCTTCAGCGACAGGCCGCCCGCGCGCGTCGACAGCGGCATCCGTGTGACGCTGGTGGGCCACGCAAGCTATCTTATCCAGACCGGCGGGGTGAACATCCTGCAGGATCCCGTGTGGTCGGAGCGCTGCAGCCCAGTCAGTTTCGCGGGGCCGAGGCGCGTCAATGCGCCGGGTATCGCGCTGGCTGATCTGCCGAAGATCGATGCCGTGCTGCTCACGCACAACCATTACGACCATATGGATCTGGCCACGATCTCGAAGCTGGCGAAGGCTTTTTCGCCGAGAATTATTGTCCCGCTGGCCAATGACATGATCCTGCTGACGGCGGATGCTGATCTCGCCCCTCTGGTTTCGGCCCATGACTGGGGCGACAGCATTGCGCTGTCGGACCGGGTGAAGGTGACGCTGGAGCCTTCGCTGCACTGGTCGGCGCGCGGTGTGAGCGACCGTTTCATGGCGCTATGGGGCAATTTCGTTGTCGAGGGACCGGCGGGGAAAATCTATGCCTGCGGCGACACGGGCTATGACGAGAACTCGATCTTTCCAGCCATGAAGGCGAAGTACGGCGGCTTTCGTCTCGCGCTGCTGCCCATCGGTGCCTACGAGCCGCGCTGGTTCATGAAAGAGCAGCACATGAACCCGGAGGAGGCGGTGAAGGTTTTCCGCGAACTGGGCGCAGAAGCCGCAGTGGGGCACCACTGGGGTACGTTCAATCTGACGAATGAGGGCGTGGAGCGGCCCCGCGAGGCGCTGGCGGCGGCAATCAGCGAGGCGAGGGTCGATCCGAGGTTGTTCCAGGCGTTTCAACCGGGGCAAGTTTGGGAGGGGTGAGCCCTCACTCCACCAGCACGTAGATGATCATCTCCAGCGTCGCATCCTCCGAGGTCTTGGGGTCGTTCATATATTCCTCGACGAAGATGTTGCGGGCCTTCATGCCCTTTTCGTCGAGATAGGCTGTGATCGCCTCATAGGTCGTGTCGATGTCGTCGTAAGCGCCGTTGTGGGTGAATTTCAGCGCCTTGCCCGAAGGCGACTTGCCGATCAGGAACTCTTTGGCGAGGCCCGCGGGAGGGGCGGCCAGATCATCGTTCAGCACCAGCATGGCGTCGAATTTGAAGCCGAAATCATCGGTGGCGGTGAAGGCGGCTTGCGGGCGGCCTTGCGTGCCGAGATTCAACTTTTTCGCCTCTGCCGCCAGTTTCTGGAATGTCTCCGTCAGTGTGTCGAACCCGTCATCCCAGGTCGACTGACCCCGAAACAGGATGACGGGCTTTGCCTCCAGCATCACATCGGTTGGACCGCTGATTTCCGGCGTCTTCATCTGCTCCTGCGTCTGCGGAAGCGTGCCCGGCGGCTGTTCGGGATTCGCGGGCGTGAGCGGAGGAGGGGCGGGCGGAGCCAGGGGATTGGGCGCGGCGGGCGGTGTGGTCAGCGAGCCGGGTGGAGGCAACTGCGTGGGTGCGGCAGGCTGCTGCTGCGCCATAGGTGCGGTGACAGCCGCAAGGATCAGAACAAGGGGAAACCAGAACAGCCGCATATCGCGTTCGATCCTCATCTGTTTGCCCATGCGATCGAATTGATTCGACCCGCCACGGTTGATGCACGATTCAATGAAGCGCGTAACGGCAGGGTCAAGTGAAACATCGGCAATCTGATGGCAAGACCGGATGATTTGGTGCTGGCCGCATCATCGCCTATATGCCGGGCTGTCCTTTGGAATTGTGAACAATGTCTCCCCTCGCCAATCACTCCGTGCGCAAGATGAACGGTCTCGGCAACGAGAT
>CAXTUM010000219.1:0-5360 GCA_964247205.1 uncultured Beijerinckiaceae bacterium | reverse complement strand
GGGAATCACATCACTTGCTACCGCGCCACCTGGCAGCAGGGCAGCCGGTACCCCATCACTTGGCATCACGCGGTCGCTGGCGGATTTCCGCCGGGACTTCATCGGCAGCGCCATCGATCCTGATCTGAGGCGGGGCCGGGGCGCAGTGACGAATGCGGGCGGCCGCTACGAGCGTCTGACGCATCAGGCGGAAGATGACGGCTGGGGCAGCATGGAGCTTTCAACACCATTCAAGACAGACGTGACGCTGGAAAAGGCGCGCACCATCATCACCCGCAACGATTCACCCGATCTGTCGTTCGACCGTTCTGTGAACCCCTACCGGGGCTGCGAGCATGGCTGCGCCTATTGTTTCGCCCGCCCGACCCACGCCTATATGGGGCTGTCGCCGGGGCTGGATTTCGAGAGCAAGCTGTTTGCCAAGGTGAATGCGGCTGAACTTCTGGAGCAGGAATTGTCCGCGCCGTCCTATGAACCGCGCACGCTGGCGATCGGCACCAATACGGACCCCTATCAGCCCATCGAGAAGACGCACCGCATCATGCGCGGCGTGCTGGAGGTGCTGTCGAAGCGCAATCATCCTGTCGGCATCGTGACCAAATCCGCTTTGGTGACGCGGGACATCGATATCCTGGCGCCCATGGCAGCCAAGGGTCTGGCCAAGGTCGCGGTCTCGGTCACGACTCTGGACCGCAAGCTCTGCCGCGAGCTTGAGCCGCGCGCGGCAACACCGGAAAAGCGGCTGGAAACCATTCGCCAGCTCAGCCAGGCGGGCATCCCAGTGACAGTGCTTGTCGCGCCGATCATTCCCGGCATCAATGATGCCGAGATCGAGGCCATTCTGGATGCTGCGAAGAAGGCGGGAGCGACGGAGGCGGGCTATGTGCTGCTGCGGCTGCCGCTTGAGGTGCGCGATATCTTCCGCGAATGGCTGATGGATCATGCGCCGGGCAAGCTGCGGCACGTGATGTCGCTGGTGCAGTCCACGCGCGGCGGCAAGGATTATGATTCACGCTGGGGCCATCGGCAGACGGGAACGGGACCCTATGCCTGGATGACGGGGAGGCGCTTCCAGATGGCGGCGGACCGGCTGGAGTTCAACCGAAAGCGGCTGAAGCTGAAAACCGATCTGTTCGTGAAGACGGAGAAATCCAGCGACCAGTTCTGCCTGCTGTGATTCATGGGCATACCTGATCTCTTGGCGGTCTGGACGGCGCGATCATCGCCCCGGCGCGCCGAACAGCCAGGCCCCGGCCAGACGGAACAGCACGGCCATCGCCACCAGCATCATCAGCATGATGGCTATATAACGCCATGTCACGGGGGATTTCGCGGCCTGCTGCAAACCGGGTCCCGGATTTGCAATATCGTTGGCCGGGCTCTGCATCAGGCCCCTGAGAAGATTGGAGCCAGCCGTATCGCCGCGCCGCAGCAAGTCCTCCGCCAGCCGACGGTAGGTGGCGGTGCGGCGCGGAAGCCGCTCACTCAGAATGAGAGCTTCCGTCTCCGCGACACCCGGATCACGGCCATGTGTGGCCTGAAAGGCAATCAGCCAGTCGCGCTTGTTCTGCTTGTACAGCGCATAGGCGAGCAGGCCTGTGACATCGCTTTCGTTCTGGACAAGCAGCTCGAACATGGGGTTGCGCGGATCGTCCGCCTGCACAGGTTCGGGCAGGGCGCCCAAGCGCTCTTCAACCCTTGGAAGCCGCAAGGGCGAAACCGTAGCAGGACCGATCTCCGGGTCAACGTCATGACTGGAACTGGAGTGTGTGGACATGACCGGTTCCCTCTCTGGTGCAAAGGGCGGGAGAATGGTTGAGGAAAGCGTTGCGTGCAATGGAAGCTGACAATGATCTGCGGCAAGTCTGTGGCGAAGACAAGCCTTGGGGAGGGACAAGCCTTGGGGCGGGACCTGATTTGGGAAAAGACTAGGGATGGCTGAGGTGATCAGGGTCAGGGAGCTTGTAGCAGGAGTGGACGAGGCCGGGCGGGGGCCTCTTGCCGGACCCGTGGCCGCAGCGGCTGTCATCCTGGACCCGGACATGCTTCCCGAAGGTCTCGATGATTCAAAGGCAATGACCGAGACCGGACGCGAAGCCGCCTTTGCGGAAATCATGCGGAAGGCACTCGCCGTATCCTTCGCGCTTTTGCCCCCTGCCGACATCGACCGCCTGAACATCCGGGGGGCCACCCTGGAGGCCATGCGCCGGGCTGTGCTTGGCCTGTCCATCGCACCACACCGCGTGATCATTGACGGCCGCGATATCCCTCCCGGCATTGCGATTCCATGTCGCGCCATCATCAGCGGCGACGCCACGGAACCTGCGATCAGCGCGGCGTCCATTGTGGCCAAGGTCATGCGTGACCGCCTGATGATCCGCCTGGGAGCCGAAGTTCCGGCCTACGGCTTCGAGATCCACAAGGGCTACGGAACGGCCAAGCACCGCGCGGCCATCCGAACCCATGGCGGGCGGGAGCATCACCGCCAGTCCTTCGCACCGTTCAAAAACGGCACAGCCTGAATTTCGGGCGTTAAACCTCACCTTCACCCTAACCAGTGCATAACGCGGATGTCCGTTGCGTAACTGGTATGCGTCATGCGTTTAGCGCCTGCTGGAGCCATCGACCCGAAGTCCCGGATTCAGGTATTGCGTACCGGGCCTTCGGCGATTGCTCCTTCGCCCTCCTCCCCCCATCCGCTCGCCGATGCGCTTGACCGCATCCTCGTGGGCGATTGTGTGGAAAGCCTCAGGCGTCTTCCCGACGCTTCGGTCGATCTCGTCTTCGCGGATCCGCCCTACAATCTGCAGCTCGAAGGCGTGCTCACCCGGCCTGACGCCAGTGTTGTCGATGCGGTGGATGACGACTGGGACAAGTTCGCGTCTTTCGCGGATTATGACACCTTCACCAGAGCATGGCTGGCGGAATGCCGCCGTGTCCTGAAGCCGAACGGCACATTGTTCGTCATCGGCAGCTATCACAACATCTTCCGCGTCGGCACCGCCCTGCAGGACCTCGGCTTCTGGATGCTGAACGATATCATCTGGCGCAAAGCCAACCCGATGCCAAATTTCCGGGGACGCCGCTTTACCAACGCACACGAGACGATGATCTGGGCAAGCCGTGACGCCAAGGCGAAGGGTTATACCTTCAATTATGAAGCTCTCAAGGCGGGTAACGAAGATTGCCAGGTCCGTTCGGACTGGTTCATGCCGCTGTGCACCGGCGGCGAGCGCCTGAAGGGCGACGATGGTGCCAAGGCGCATCCGACACAGAAGCCCGAGGCACTGCTCGCCCGCATCATCATCGCGGCATCGAACCCCGGTGATGTGATCCTCGATCCTTTCTTCGGGACCGGAACAACGGGTGCTGTCGCCAAAAAACTTGGGCGTCATTTCATTGGTCTCGAACGCGATCTCTCCTACATCGCCCATGCCGAAAAGCGCATCGCTGCGGCTGAACCCACATCACCGGACCTGCTGATGGCCCCCGCTACAAAACGCGAAGAGCCGCGCGTGGCTTTCTCCGCCATCGTGGAAGGTGAATTGCTGCCGGTGGGTGCTGTACTGACCGATTCCAGACGCCGCCATCAGGCTGTCGTGCGGCCCGACGGCACGATCATCGCCAATGGCATCGTGGGTTCCATCCACAAGATCGGCGCGCTGGTGCAGGGCCTTCCGGCCTGCAACGGCTGGACCTTCTGGCATCACGATGTCGCGGGCAAGCCTGAGCCGATCGATGCGCTGCGGTCAGCCTTCCGCTCGGCGATGGCCAAGGCAGCCTGAATAAACCGACCGTCTCGCTGGACGTCCGCCTACCGCTCGCGGAACGCCTGCTGCTGCATCCGCGTCAGCGGCTTGATCAGATACTGCAGAATGGTTTTCTGGCCCGTCTTCAGCTCGACATCGGCAACCATGCCGGGAATGATCGGCAACTCGCGACCGCCAAAATTGAGCGTGTTGGCCGTCGTGCGCACCCGGATAACATAGTAGGTCTCGCCCTTCTCGCTGGTGACGCTGTCAGCGCCGATATGCTCCAGCTTGGCGGGCAGGCCGCCGTAGATTGTGTAGTCATAGGCCGAGAGCTTGACCATGGCGTCCAGGCCTGGGCGCAGGAAGGCGATGTCCTGCGGGCGCACCTGCGCTTCCACCAGCAGAGTCTCGTCCACCGGCACGATCTCGACCGCACTGGAGCCGGGCTGGATGACCTGGCCAATCGTGGTGACGTGCAGGCTCTTGACGATGCCTTTCACAGGAGAGGTCATCTCGGTGCGGCGAATGCGGTCCTCGTTGTTGCGCATGGCCTGCGTCAACCCGGCGAATTCGCTTTCCGCCTGCGACAGCTTGGCCAGAGATTCCGCGCGGTAGGATTGCCCCTTTTCCGCGCGCCGGTCGCGGGCTTCGGCCAAAGCCGCCTCGATGCGGGGGAGAGCCAGTTCGGCGGATTTCAGCAGGCCTTCGGTTTCCACCAGCTTGGCCTCGGCGCGCAGGCCCTCGATCCGGGCGGCAGCGCCGGATGTCACGAGCGGGCGGATGAGATCCTGCTCGCGCTGCGCAAAGACCAGCGTGCTCCTGAGGCTGCTGATCTTCGCCTGCGTCTCCAGCACCTCCTGCTCGCGCTGGCGGATCTGCAGATCAAGGGCAGAGAGCCCGCTTTCCATCTCGCGCCTGCGGCTTTCGAACAGGGCCAGTTCATTCGCCACAAGATCAGGCCTGCGCAGGGCAATGTCGGGCGGAAACTGCGGCGTCGCGCCTTTCAGTTCGGCATCGAGCCGCGTCATCAGCGCTATGATGCCGGCGGATTTTTCGCGTGCCTCGCCAAGCTGCGAACCCGGCGTCACGGGGTCGATGGACAACAGCAGATCACCCTGCCGGACATGCTGGCCTTCCTTCACAGCGATGGCGCGCACGATTCCGCCTTCGAGGTTCTGGACGACCTGCACCTTGCGGGCCGGGACCACCTTGCCCTGACCAACGGCGAATTCCGTCATCACGGCGTTCGCAGCCCAGACGAAGAACCCGGCGACCAGCGCGACAAGGGCCAGCATGCTGATGTGATACAGCCGCCTGGGCGGCTCCAGCAGGTCGGCGCTGACAGCGGTCGGCAGGCCCAGCGGACGGGCCTGTGGCAACTGGGCTTCAGGAGCAGCCGTGACAACACCTGGCAGGTTCATGCCGCACCTCCGGTCGCCTGTTTCGGCTGCGCATGCGGAGGTGGCCGGTGTGGCGCAAGTGCCGCCAGCACAGCGGCCTTCGGGCCGTCATGGAGCTTCTTGCCCTTGTCGAGCACGATGATGCGGTCCACGACATCGAGCACGAAGGGCCGGCCTGTCACGATGACGAGCCCGCTGCGGTTGCGCC
>CAXTUM010000218.1:0-5365 GCA_964247205.1 uncultured Beijerinckiaceae bacterium | reverse complement strand
TGCGCGTCAACGACCGCGGGCCTTTCCACGGCGGCCGCATCATCGATGTGTCGGAACGGGTGGCGCATGCGCTTGAGTTCAAACATATCGGCACGGCACGCGTGAAAGTCGATTACGTTCAGCGTGCGAGCACGTCTGGCAGTGACGATCGCAAGCTGGTGGCCACATTGCGGACAGATGGGCAGCTGGCGCAATTGCCGGGCGGCTCCACGCCGATTCCCGGCCAGCAGCCCATTCTGGTGGCGAGCAACGAGCCTGTTCCGGGCGTGACTTCGTATTCTCCTGTCTTGACGCCCCGTCCGCAGCCAGCCGTTGCCCGACCGATCATTGCACAGCCCGCTGTTGCAGTTGCCGCATCCCGTCCGCAACCTCTCGAGGAGCCGGACGAGACTGTTGCAACCGAGCAGACGTCAGCCCAGCTCACCGAAATCAGGCCGGTGCGCCGCGCCATGCCGTTGCCAGCTGATCGTCCGTTCGATCTCGGCAGCATCCCCGGTGCCGGGACGCCGATGAACCGCGTCAACAACGGTCAGGCGATCCCCGTTCGCGCCATGACGCCGCCTGCGTCACCCGCGCGCGATCGCGTTGCTGCTGTGTATTTTGCGCCAGCCACGGGCTTCAAGGCTGCATTTGGCGGCAATGACCCCATGGCGCGCCTGAAGCCGGGCGCTTTCGATACACGGCCACAGCAGCTTGTTGGTTCCGCTGCCCGATAACGGATCATACCCGGACTTGCCCGAAATCCCCAATTCTCCTATGCCTCGCGCATGAATCGTGTCGGACTTTATGCGGGCTCCTTTGATCCGCTGACCAATGGCCATCTGGACATGCTGAAGGCGTCCTTCGGGCTGTTCGATCATGTCATCGTGGCGATTGGCGTTCATCCTTCGAAAGCACCTCTTTTCTCAGCTGACGAGCGCAAAGCGATGATCATGGATGTTGCTGGTCCGCTGGCAGCCAAGGCCGGTGTTATCATTGAGGTGCGCACTTTCGACAATCTTCTGGTGCATTTTGCCCAATCCGTTGGCGCACATGCGCTGATCCGCGGGCTGCGCGACGGCACTGATCTCGATTACGAGATGCAATTGTCGGGCATGAACGGATCAATGGTTCCGGGCCTGCAGACCGTGTTCTTTCCTGCATCACCCGCCGACCGCCACATCACCGCCACTCTGGTGCGTCAGATCGCGGCTCTGGGCGGCGATGTTTCCGCTTTCGTGCCCAAGCCTGTGGCCAAGGCGCTCGCAAAGAAGTTTAAAAAATCGAGATAACGCTCTCGAATCATTCGGAGAATTCACCATGAAGAAGCTATTTTTCGCGCTGGGCATGATGCTGGCATCCAGCACACTTGCTTTTGCCCAGGCCGGGCTTGATCCCCAAAACACCCTCTATCTTGATCTGAAGGATGGCCGCGTCGTGATCAAGCTAAGGCCCGATCTGGCGCCAAAGCATGTGGCGCAGGTCAAGGCCCTGACCAAGCGCGGCTTTTATGATGGTATCGTCTTTCACCGCGTCATTGACGGTTTCATGGCCCAGACCGGTGATCCCACTGGCACCGGCATGGGCGGCTCCGACCTCCCGAATATCCCGGCTGAATTCACGCCCACACCCTACAAGCGCGGTTCCGTCGGCATGGCCCGGTCTTCGGCCCCCAATTCCGCCAATTCGCAGTTCTATCTCTGCTACGATGGTTGCGGCAGCCTGACCGGCCAATATACGCTATGGGGCGAGATCGTCGCGGGCATGGAATTCGTGGACAAGATCAAGAAGGGCTCCAGCGCCGACAACGGCAAGGTGACTGGCCCGGACAAGATTGTCCGCATGCGACTGATGGCGGACGCGAAATAATTTGCTTAGCAGGCTGCAATCGGTAGCAGCGGCGGCTCTCAGCCTGTTAGCTGCGACAGCGGCGGCGCAGACACCGTCGTCCGGTCCGGTCATTGATCGAGTCGATACACTGGGCCCGTACCTTGGTGCGTGTATTGAAAAGCGGTTGGCTGGTGCAGCGTTCATGAGTCAGCGTGAAGCAACCTTCAGTGTTTCCTTCCGCCGTGACGGCAGCATCTTCGGGCAGCCAACCCGGACCCATTCCTTTCCCGCGGCAGATACTGCGGATCAGGCGAAATTTCTGCGGATGACCGAAGATGCCATCCGTTCCTGCGCGCCTTTGCCCTTCTCAAAGGCGCTGGGGGAGGCTATTGCCGGGCGACCCTATCGTTTTCGCTATATCTTCAAGCCCAACAAGGACCAGCCTGCATGAGCAAGCCAGAAAATACCCTTATCCTCGACACCACCAAGGGAAAGGTGGTCATCGAGATGCGTCCTGATCTGGCGCCCGGCCATGTCGCGCATATCAAGAAGCTCGTCGGCGAGAAGTTCTACGACGGCATCGTCTTCCACCGAGTCATTGATGGCTTCATGGCGCAGACCGGCTGCCCGCTCGGCACCGGCACCGGCGGCTCTGACTACGCGGACCTGCGCGCCGAGTTCAACGATGAAAAGCATGTGCGCGGCACCTGCTCGATGGCGCGCGCGCAGAATCCGCATTCCGCCAATTCGCAGTTCTTCATCTGCTTCGGCGATGCAGGCTTCCTCGACAAGCAATACACGGTCTGGGGCAAGGTGACGGAAGGCATGGAGCATGTCGACCAGATCAAGCGTGGCGAGCCTGTGCGCAATCCTGACAGCATTACGACCGCGCGCATGATGGCTTGAGGGACATCAAGCGATCTGAAATGCCCGGCCTTATGCCGGGTATTTTTTTGACTGGATCACGCTTGTCAAAGAGCCTGAATTGTCCTTGCGGCACCTTTGTGGAGCAGGATTTCGAGATGCGACAGGACGGTTGAGCGGAAGACATCATTCCTGGGTAAATCCGCCCCGAAGATGCTCTCGATCGCAAGCAATCCGTCGCAGAGCTTTGCGGCATCCATGGCTGAGGCCTGAACAATATCCGTGAGCCTTGCTGCAAGAGGATCACGTATCTCGAATGCACCACCTTTTTCATCGACTCCCGTGACGTAGCGCATCCATGCCGCAACGCCGAGCGCAAGATAGTTGAATGGTCGCCCCGCCGCGAGATTGTCGCGGATCGTGCCCAGCAACCGCTGCGGCAGTTTCTGTGTTCCATCCATGGCGATCTGCTGTGTGAGATGCCGGATCGCGCGGTTCTGGAACCGGGCTAGCAGGGCTCCGGTATAGGCCTGCAAATCCTGACCCTCTGGTTGGACCAGCGTGGGGATGGCCTCCTGCCAGAGCCCGCGCAAAAGCCTGATGAACAGCGGATCGTTGCTGGCCTGCGCCACGGTCTCATGGCCCGCCAGCGCACCGAGATAGGCGAGGGTGGAATGTGCGCCGTTGAGCAGGCGCAATTTCATATCTTCGAACGGCTCGACGTCCTTGGCGAATTGCGCCCCAGCCAATTCCCATTGCGGTCTCCCCGTCGGGAAATGATCCTCGATCACCCATTGGATAAAGGGTTCCGTCACCACGGGCCAGGCGTCCTGCACGCCCAGAACTGCCGAAATGCGCTTGCGGTCATCGTCGGTGGTCGCGGGAACAATGCGGTCCACCATCGTGCACGGGCAAGCGACATTGCTCCCGACGTATTCCCCCAAAGCGGGATCAATGAGCGTCGCCATGCGTGACAGCACGCGGTGCACCGTCTTGCCGTTGGAGGGGAGATTGTCGCAGCACAGCACCGTGAACGGCGGCACACCGGCTGCGCGGCGGCGGGCGAGAGCAGCGATGATATAGCCCGGAGCGGAACGCGGACTGTCGGGATGGGAGAGATCATGGATGATATCGGGATGGGTCTCGTTCAGAGTCCCGTTCGCCGGATCGTGGCAATAGCCCTTCTCCGTCACCGTGAGCGAAACGATCCTGATGGCAGGATCGGCCATCGCTGCGATCAGACGCTCAGGGCTTTCGGGCGCGACAATCACATCGCGGATCGCAGCAATCACAGATAGCGTCTCGCCCTCTGTGGCTTTCACGGAGACAGTGTAAAGCCCGTCCTGCGGTGACAATGCATCCCGTGTGTCGGCACTGCGCAAACTGGCGGCAATGATGCCCCAGTCCGTGTCACCCGACGCCAGAACAAATTCCGTCATCACGGCCTGATGCGCGCGGTGGAAGGCTCCGACGCCAAGATGAACGATGCCGGGCTTGACTGAAGCGATGTCATAGGGTGGCCGCGCAACGCTGGATGGAAGCGAGGCCAGCGCGCGGAGGGAAAGCCTTTGCATCGTCATCGGAACACCGAGGGCAGCCACAGTGAGAACGCCGGAACATACGTCACAAGCAGCAGAACTGCGACGGATGCTCCGTAGAACGGCCAGATCGTCTTCATCGATTCCCCGATAGAGATCTTGCCGACGGCGCAGGCCACGAACTGCACCGACCCTACTGGCGGTGTGTTGAGGCCAATCCCGGCGTTCAGGATCAGGATCACACCGAAATGGATGGGATCGACGCCAAAAGCAGTGACGACAGGCAAAAAGATCGGCGTGCAGATGATGATCATGGGGGCCATATCCATGAATGTGCCAAGCACCAGCAGGATGAGGTTGATCATCAGCAGCACGATGTAGGGATCGTCCGACACCGCCTTCATGGCGGCCACCGACGCCTGCGGCACCTGCAGGAAGGCCATGAGCCAGCCGAAAGCTCCTGCCGCGCCGATGACCAGCAAAACCATTGCTGTCGTCCTCACAGCGCCCTGTGTCGCCTCGATGAAATCGCGGAAGCCCAGTTCGCGGTAAACAAAAGCGGCGACGAGAAGGGCGTAGATCAGCGCGATGCAGGAGCTTTCGGTCGCAGTGAACCAGCCCGAACGCACGCCGCCGAAGATGATGAAGATCAGCAGGATGCCCGGTGTGGCCACAGCAAGCGTTCGCAAAACAGTGGCAAAGCCCGGAAATTTGCCAGCAGGATAACCGCGTTTCACCGCCACGATATAGGCCGCGATCATCAAAGCACCGCACAGCATAAGGCCAGGTATGACGCCAGCCGTGAAGAGGTCGGCGATGGAGAGATTGCCGCCAGCCGACAGCGAATAGATGATCATGTTGTGAGACGGCGGGATGAGGAGGGCGATGATCGCGGCATTGGCCGTCACATTCACAGCATAATCAGCATCATAGCCGCGAGATTTCATCTGCGGGATCATGATGCCGCCGACAGCAGAGGCATCGGCCACGGCAGAACCCGAGATGCCGCCGAAAAGCGTGCATGTTATAACATTGACCTGTCCCAGACCGCCGCGCAGATGGCCCACCATGCTCGCCGCGAAATTGATCAGCCGCTCAGCAATACCGCCGCGGATCATCAGATCGCCTGCAAAAATGAAGAACGGGATCGCCAT
>CAXTUM010000217.1:0-5397 GCA_964247205.1 uncultured Beijerinckiaceae bacterium | reverse complement strand
CGCGCATCCTCGATGGCGGTGACGACCTTGTCCTCCGCCAGCGGCTGGCCCTTGCGGTAGCGCACATTCTTGAGGATCTGTGGCAGCGGCTCGAAACGGTGGCAAACCTCCGACACCGGGCGATCCTCTTTCTTGACGCAGGCCAGGATCTGCAACGCCGCAATCAACCCGTCGCCCGTCGTGGAATAATCCGACAGGATGATATGGCCGGATTGCTCGCCGCCCACGTTGTAGCCATGCTCGCGCATGTATTCGAGCACGTAGCGATCCCCCACAGCCGTGCGGGCCAGGCTCATGCCGAGCGATTGCAGATGCCGTTCGAGGCCGAGATTGGACATGATGGTGGCGACGATGCCGGGCTGTGTCAGCCGGCCGTCTTCCTTCCAGCTTTCGGCCACCACCGCCATCAACTGGTCGCCATCGATCACCTGGCCTTTTTCATCTACGATCAGCACGCGGTCGGCATCGCCGTCCAGCGCGACGCCGACATCGGCGCGCATCTCGCGCACCTTGCGGATGAGCGCATCGGGCGACGTCGAGCCGACATTGCGGTTGATGTTGAACCCATCCGGCTCGTTGCCGATGGTGATGACTTCCGCGCCCAGTTCCCACAGCGCCTCGGGCGCGACCTTGTATCCGGCGCCATTGGCGCAATCCAGCACGATGCGCATGCCATCAAGCGACATGTTGCGCGGCAAGGTGCGCTTGGCGAACTCGATATAGCGTGCATGCACCGATTCCACGCGCTTGGCGCGGCCCATATCGGGCGGTTTGCACAGGCGCGAGGTGAGATCGCTGTCGAGCAAGGCCTCGATTTCCGCCTCGATCTCGTCATTCAGCTTGTAGCCATCCGGGCCGAACAGCTTGATGCCGTTATCCTCGTAGAGGTTGTGCGAGGCCGAGATCATCACGCCGAGATCGGCGCGCATCGAGCGTGTCAGCATGGCGATGGCGGGCGTGGGCATGGGGCCAAGCACCAGCACATCCATGCCGACCGAGAGAAAGCCTGCGGTCAGCGCCGTCTCGATCATGTAGCCGGACAGCCGCGTGTCCTTGCCGATGACCACCCGGTGCCGGTGATCGCCGCGCTGGAACACGATGCCCGTCGCCTGCCCCACCTTGAGGCCAAGTTCCGGCGTGATCACGCCATTCGCCCTGCCCCGGATACCATCCGTGCCAAAATACCGCCGCGCCATTGTGGCCCCTTTGTCTTTTTGCCTCAGACTGAGGAGTCGGCGCTTATAACCCGGAATGCCGGGGATTTCCTAGGTTTTGTGGAAGTGGTTGTTAACGATGGTTAATGGGGTGCTCGGACCAGTCAACTATGCAGCCTTTTCGAAACGCGCGTTGATGCAGTCAACAAGATGCAAGCCAATCGCCTTACCCAAAAGCGGCGGAACAGCGTTGCCGACTTGTATATATTGATCCGTCTTCGAGCCGGAAAATTCGAACCAATCCGGAAATGACTGCAATCTAGCAGCCTCTCTGACTGAGATAGCCCTATCCTGATCTGGATGGATATAAGCGCCCCAGTGGATGTCGCATTTAGTCAGAATAGTACATGCGAGTCCGTCCCAACGCATGCGACCGTACCGTTTGGTATGATCGGAGCGCTTGGCGCGCTTCATGCCAGCAGGAAGCAAATCATGTGGAATATCGCGCCAGCTTCCACCTTGCGGAATGTGTGTCAGCCGTTTGATATTTGCGACGCCCAGCTTAGGAGCTGAATGATTCACAATTGAACGACTGTCGCCTCTCGCATATTTTTGAAACTCTGACCTTGGTTGAGCAGAATACGGAATTGTTCCTCGATCCTCTCCATTCATCAACTCAGGCAGATCGCTAATTGCATCAAAAATGCTTACAAAAGGCTTGAGGTGCTTTCCGTGAGATGGCTTGGGATATGATATATTTTTGCCAAGGCGATTACCAATAAAAACCACTCGACGACGTTCTTGAGGCACTCCATATTCCTCGGCCTTGAGCAATTTCTCCTCAACCGCATAGCCGAGCTTTTGCAATTCTGTCTTAATCGCTTTTACGGCCTCACCACCACCAATTGAATAAATTCCTGCGACATTCTCCATGACAATCCACTCGGGTCGGAGACCATCGACGATGCGAAGATATTCGAGAAATAGCGTTGCTCTGGCATCGTGCATGCCACGCTGATGATTATAGACCGAGTAAGCCTGACACGGCGGCCCTCCGACAAGGACCGTCAAATCGCCCTTTTTCAATCCCGAAACATTCATCAATCGCCCGATAGACACGTCCTGAATTGGCCCCGGAATGAATTGCGAATGAGCATGTGTGCGAGCAAATGTTTCGCCAGCAGCATCAAAAGAGTCATTGCCGATTAGGACGGAAAATCCAGCCATCTCCAAGCCTGCGGATAATCCGCCTGCGCCGCAGAAGAGGTCAATTGCCGAGTAAGCCATGGGCGCGTCCGCAGAGTTTGTATATTGTTTGTTTTTATTTTACCGGATGCAAGAACAAATGCAATACATCATGATCCAACCTTGTTCCGAATGCGCCTCTGAAATTCGTCCAGAGTCACAGGAAGGCCGCCGGTTAGGCCGTCGATTGCATGTTCAAGCGTCGTGTAGACTTCTTTCACCACAACAAGTTCCAATACGTTTCCTCGTTCGGCTGGAACAAAATCGACAAGAATCCACACGATATCGGCGTTCGACACGTCGCGAGCCTGCTGCATATCGCCCATTGATGAAAAGAAAGGCTCATCGACGACAACAGCCATTTTCTTTCCCCAACGACGCAATGTTGGAACTTTTATCTGAAGTTGGGGCATCAATCTTTTTGGACCGCTACTACGATAGTCAGGACGCCTTCCTTCAAGCGGCATTGTTGCTCTGCCAGCATTTCGAGCCAGATTTTCAAACTCGATTTTCATCTCCCTGCCCGAAAAATAAACCGCCTGAATCTCAACTGCGATCCATTCCATCGGATGTTCTGGAGGAGCGTTCGATTTCACCAAAATCATGTCGATACGGCCAACATCTTCCCCGGATGCACTATCGAGATTGCCGGTCGACTCGAGAAAGCCAACCTCACCAACCTGCAATGGTCGATTATCCGAGAGAATATTTTTGCCGATATGCTTGAAGACCACATCCTGTTGGTGGAACCGGGATGGACAAAGAGCACGTATCTGTCCTCGTGGCCCGTTCACGGGTGCGATCTGCCCATCAGAATCGGTATAAAGCCGAAGGGAGCACACTCCACCCTTCTTTGTGCAAACCGGATGAGCTGTATCGGTCTTGAATGGGCAGGGCTTCTCCTGCTCATTCTGGAGCTGGAGAAGATCGCTGAGCCGGGTTAGCCGCTCAGTCTCCTTGGGTGTCAATGCGCGCTCGACTACCAATTGCTTCAATTCAGAAAGCCGTAGAGCATCCGACTTATTCATTTTCGCTGAGCCAACTTTATGCCCTGCAAATTGAAGACGCTCAGCGTCCGACAATCCGAGAAAAGGCCGTCCGTACCATTCAGCGATATGAAAGCTCTCTGCCAACGAAAATACCTTTATTAACAAGAACTGGCGAGCAGGAAGAATCGGCTTCCATCTCGTCATACATCTTGGCTGAAAAGGCTGGAAGCGATGCAAACAGATTTGGTGCGGACAGCGGGGGTCGAACCCGCATAGTGTTGCCACCGAGGGATTTTAAGTCCCTTGCGTCTACCAGTTTCGCCATGTCCGCGGCTGGTGCGAGGGGTAGCGGAGCCGTGGCGCGGCGGCAATACCCTACAGCAGCGCCCGCTTGCTCGACGCCTCTTCCTGCGTCGCGGCATAATCAATCTTGCCGGAGCCCAGCACCGGTATCTGCTCCAGCACGAGGATAGCGCGCGGCACCCACAGTTCCGGGAACCCCTGCGCCTTCGCATACGCCGAAAGCGCCTGCCGGTCGGCATTGCCCTGCTCCGTCACCAACACGATCTGCTCGCCCTTGCGCGGATCAGGCAGCGAGACCGCCACATGGTTCACGCCGGGCCACAGATCCGCCACCATGGTCTCGATGGCCGCCAGCGACACCATCTCGCCGCCCAGCTTGGCGAAGCGCTTGGCGCGGCCCCGGATGGTGACGCAGCCGTCGTCATCCATGGTGACGATATCGCCCGTGTCATGCCAGCCCTCGACGGGCGGCTGGATCACGCCGGGATTGTCAGCCAGCATGTAGCCCTTCATCACATTGGGACCCTGGACCACCAGCTTGCCGCCCTCGGTGATGCCCTCCACGGGATCGAGCCGCCAGTTGATGCCCGGCAGCAGGCGGCCCACTGTGCCAAGCTTCGCCATTTCCGGCGTGTTGCAGGCCAGAACAGGCGCGCATTCCGTGCAGCCGTATCCTTCGAGAATGGTGGTGCCGAACGGGTCCCACAGCCGCCGCGTCTCGTCCTTCACGCGCTCCGCCCCGGTGATGACATAGCGCACGCTCGAGAGATCGTTCTTCTCGGCCGCGCGCGCATAGCCCACGAGAAACGTGTCTGTGCCGAACAGCAGCGTCGCCTTCACCTTGCCGATGAGGCGGGGCACCTCGCGGTAATGCAGCGGGCTGGGATAGAGCACCACTTTCATGCCATGCAGCATGCCCAGCATGAAACCAGCGGTCAGCCCGTAGGAATGAAACATCGGCAGCGGGTTCATCACCACATCGGCGGGCGAGATGAAGCTCGCGCCATGCGCCGCGATCTGCCGCGTGTTGGCGATGATGTTGCCATGCGTCAGCACAACGCCTTTGGGCTTGCCCTCGGAGCCTGAAGTGAACAGGATCACCGCCGGATCATCACGCTTCGTGCGCCTTGCCAGCGCTCGTGCCCGGAGCTTCGCGTCGATCACACCGCGCACCTTGTCCAGCGTGCCGATGTCAGCGCGGATATCATCGAGCCAGACGATGCGCCTGCCTTTGGCGAGTTCAGCCACCACGTCATCCAGCTTGGCATTCTCGATGAATTTCCGCGCTGTGATGATGGTCTTGATCTGCGCGGTGTCGCAGGCTGATTTGAGGTTCCTGAGGCCAGCCGAAAAATTCAGCATCACCGGCACGCGCCCGCGGAACATAAGGCCGAACAGGGTGACGGCCAGACCATTCACATTGGGAAGCAGCACACCGACATTTTCGCGCTCGGTCGTGCCCACGCAGACCTTGCGCCCCAGCACCATCGCGCCGAGGATCAGCCGGTCATAGGGCAGCGCCGTACGGTCCTGATCCTCGACGATCTCCTTGTCGCCGCCATAGCGGTCCCGCGCATCCAGCAGCGCCTGCGGAATGGACAGATCGGCGGGCGGCGCCTCGAAGGTGCCGAAGGCGGCAGTCTGGGTCATTGTGGCCCTTGATTACGAAGACGTTTCCTCAAGGGCAGAGTGAAAGGATTGAAGGC
>CAXTUM010000216.1:0-5407 GCA_964247205.1 uncultured Beijerinckiaceae bacterium | reverse complement strand
GGTGCCACCAGCCGCCAGACATGGGCCGGGATCATCCATTTCATGCGCGACGGCATCTCGCGGCGCAGGTGCAGCACGCTTTCCACTGCTTTCATCTCGACCCGGGCACGGGCAAATTCAAGGCCGCGCGGGCCGATGCGCGGCATCAGCCAGCCCACGATCGTGCGCAGCCAGTCCGGCATCCGCCGCAGGGGCAGGCCGCCTGCCGCGAGTTCGACATTCTTCAGGAAACCCTTCACCGCACCGGTGCGTTTTCCTGCGCTGCCCGGCTCCGACAGCTTCACATCATCGCGGATCAGATCCAGCAATTCCTCGCCGCGCTCGTTGCGCACCAGCAGCCATTGCTCGCCTTCGCCGCCCATGTAGCCCACCGTGATATCGGCCAGCGCATTGGTGTAATCGACACAACTCCGGCAGGTCAGCGGAAAGAAATCCGGGCTGAGCTGCGACAGCGGCAGTTTGAGGAACGGAATTTCGCGCTTGCGCCCGTCATCGAAGCGCAGTTCGACGTGATAATCCGCGCGGAACTCCAGATAGGTGATGCTGTCCGGCTTCTCCGAGAGCAGCCCCAGAAAATCGTGGAAATTCGCCGTCGTCGTATTGTCCGAGCATGGCGTGCCGATCACATAAATGCGCTCGAAGCCAAGCTCCCGCTCCAGCGCCCGCAGCGCATGGACCTGACAGGGAATGCCGATGATGGCGAGGCGCCTGTGGCCCGCGTCCCGCGCCGGTTCCAGCAGTTGCAGCAGCGGCGCATAGCCCATGCGCATGCCCCGGCAGCGCTGCATATCGTCCGGATCGGTGATCAGCACCGGCATCGGCTTCCAGCGATCCACCGGATCAGCCGCGATGGCGATAACGGCATCGACCAGATTGTTCCGAAGCAGCATTTCACCCAGCCGGGTCGTGATGCCGGTCCATTGCGCGCCTTCTGCAGGTGTTTTCAGACTGGCGCGCCACATCTGGCGATAGGGACCGAAGAAGCGTTCGTCACCGCGCTCGGGATCGCGAGGCCGGCCATGCGCTTGTGTTTCAAGCCCGGGATAGTCCGGTTTGATGAACTGGCAGGCCGTGCCGCAGCGCTTGGGATCGGACGAGCGCGAGATACCGCAATCCGTGCACAGCGTGCGATGCGGCGCGCCGGGAGCCTGCTCGTCGGATGTTGCGGGAGCGCGAAAGGGTGCGTTCATGCCTGCCTGCTGTTACCAGAAGCAATGTAGCAGCCGGGATAAAAACCGTAGCTTGGGGAAACTACGCGCCTTTCGGGGGTCAACTGCCAGGCGTCCAGGCCTTGTAGTCGCCGCCCGTGGCCTGGCGTTCGCCCTGTCCCAGCGTTGAACCCTTGGGACGGTAGGCAAGTGCAGTACCCGTCATGTTGGGCACATGCGGCTGTTGCCATTCGCGCGCAGCATAGTCTTCCTGCGATGGTGCCTTGTCATAGGTGAAAGCCAGCCATCCCGCCCATCCCGGCGGGACGCGCGAGGCTTCCGCCTCACCGTTGTATATCACCCAGCGGCGCTCATGGCCCAGGGCCTTGTCCTTCTCGCCATTGCGCGAGCGGTAATAGACGTTGCCAAACTCGTCCTGACCGACCTTCTCGCCCTTGATGCGCGTGAAACGGTCCATCCCGAAGGTGGAGCCGTTCCACCAAGTGAAAAACTTCAGGAAAAATGTCTTCAGGCCCATGCTCGTCCCCGGAATGACATCCGCGCGCCGACGTCTTGCATCGGCTTATGGAGCCTCGGCAAGAGTCTGTCCAGCAGTCTGTCAGCCCATGAGTTTCTGATAGAAGAAGTGCTTTGCGACCCTTTTTTAGCCACGAAACGCGTGCTATGCGCTCGACATGCGCTTTCTCCGAATCTTCGCACCTGCCTTTATCGCCTGCTTCGGACTTCTGCCGTCCGTAACGATGGCTGTCGCTGACAAGTATCGCAATCCGACCGCGATCTTCGCCGGGCTGGACAAGATCACGGGGCGGATCATTGCTTTTGAAGTGTCGGTGAATGAAACTGTGCAGTTCGGCGCGCTGCAGTTGACTCCGAAAGTCTGCTATTCCCGCCCCGTCACGGAGAAGCCGCAGACGACGTCGTTCATCGAAGTCGACGAGATCACGTCGGGCAATGAGTACAAGCGCCTGTTCAATGGCTGGATGTTTGCGTCCAGCCCCGGCCTCAGCGCCATCGAGCATCCGGTCTACGATATCTGGCTCACGGGTTGCAAAGGCGCGGTCGAGAAGGATCTGATCAAGACGCCCGCCGAAGAAGAAGAGGTTGTTGCTGCTCCCTCCAACGAGAACGTCTTGGCCAAACCTCTTGGGGCAGATGGCAAGCCGCAGATCGATCCGGCCGAACGCGCCGCGATGGAGCGTCGGCGCCAGCAGCAGATCAACCGGTCCACGACAGCAGGACCAATCCTGCCGGGCCAGCCGCTGAATACTGCGCCAGCCGCGCCCCGGGCGGCCCCAAGCCAGAGCTTCTTCCCCCAGATCACAACTGGTGGCCGCGGTTTCGGCGGTCAGAACCCCGGCATTCTGGTCGATCCGGCGGCCCGCAACAACTGATCACTTTGCCAGTCTGATGGCACTTTCCCCGTCGAGATCATCCCGCCATGTCGCAGCATCCGCCATGACCGGCAGCGCCTGCGCTAGCAGCACATGGTAGAGACTCTTGTCGATATCGACCGCGCCGAACGTCGAGAGATGATCCGTGACGAATTGCGCATCCAGAAGCCGGTAGCCTCCGCGCCTCAGCCGCGCCACGAGATGTACGAGAGCGGCCTTTGAAGCATCGGTCGCCCGGTGGAACATGCTTTCACCAAAGAAAGCCCCGCCGATGGAAATTCCGTAGAGTCCGCCAACAAGCGCGCCGTCGAGATAGGCCTCAATAGTGTGGCAATGCCCGTGATCGAAGAGATGACGGTAGAGCGTGCGGATCGTTGTGTTGATCCATGTATTCTCGCGCCCCGGTGATGCTTCGGCGCAGGCCGTGATCACAGCATCGAAATCCCGGTCTGCGACAATCTCGAACGTGTCAGAGCGCACCGTCTTCGAGAGGCTGCGCGAGATGTGAAATCCATCAAGCGGCAAAATCCCCCTGCGCTTGGGTTCATACCAGTGCAAGGCGGGATCATCCGCGCTTTCAGCCATGGGAAAGATACCGCAGCGGTAGGCCTGCAACAGCAGGTCCGGCGTGATATCCTCGGTTTTTTTCCGCGATGCCATGCCGGTTTGTAGCTTGTCTCGCCAGCAGGGCAAGTCGTTGAGAGTGCAAACCTGTTTGGCAGAGGCGACCATTCGCCCGATGGATTTTGCGGGCGCGGCGTGACAAAGGCTGGGTATGGCTCCTGCATCGGCAATCCTGACCCATCCCGACGTCACCATTCTGGGCGGCGGTCCTATCGGCTATCTGGCGGCTTTGTGCATCGCTGACCGCTTGCCGGACACAAAGCGCATCCGGCTCATCACCGGCAGGCGCACGCCGCCGGCCGATGGCCGCGCCGCTGCGCTGGTCGGGCGGTCAATG
Organism: uncultured Beijerinckiaceae bacterium; assembly: GCA_964247205.1. Taxonomy (GTDB): domain Bacteria; phylum Pseudomonadota; class Alphaproteobacteria; order Rhizobiales; family Beijerinckiaceae; genus JADCCX01. Next base: position 1,886 of record CAXTUM010000216.1, on the reverse strand, counting down.
GCCATTCTTGACGGGCTCGGTCTTGGTGAGGCGTTCAGGTCGGAAGGCGCGCCGCTCGCCGCAATCCGCATCATCGATGTCACTGGAAGACTTCTGCGTGCTCCAACCACGACATTTCGCGCTTCTGATGCAGGCCAGCCGCATTTCGGCGTCAGTCTCACCACGGCGCGCATCGTGGAGCTGATGGCTGAAAAGGCGCATGCCGGTGGCCGTATCGAGATATTGCCGTTCGATATCAAGGACATCGTACGCGAAGAGCAAGGCTATAGCCTCACGGATGATCAGGGCAGGGCGCATCACGCGCCGTTTCTGGTCGCTGCCGATGGCCAGCGCTCGCTCGCCCGGGAAGCCGCCGGTATCCCGGTGCGCCGCTGGTCCTATCCGCAGACCGCATTGACATTCGCCGTGACGCACACGCTCGACCACGAGGAAATCTCGACCGAGTTTCACACGAGCGACGGACCGTTCACGCTGGTGCCCGCCGGCGATCACCTCTCCACCGTGGTCTGGATGACGCTGACAGAGGAAGCCGAACGACTTATGGCGCTGGACGAAACGGCTTTCGCGCTCGCCGCAGAGAAGACCTGCCGATCCATCCTGGGCAAGCTGACGCTGGCCAGCCCGCGCGGGGCTTATCCGATGGGCGGGTTGCTGGCGGAGCGCTTCTCAGCGCCGGGCATCGCGCTTGTGGGGGAAACGGGCCACGCTTTCCCGCCGATTGGCGCGCAAGGCATGAATCTGGGTTTCCGCGATGCCGATACTTTGGCCGATGCGCTGAAAAATGCTTTCGCGGATGGCCAAGTGACTGAGCCCGCAGACGCGCTTGCACGCTGGGACCGTGATCGCCGCCGCGATGCGGGCCTGCGCACAGCGGGCGTGGATGCCTTCAACCGCTCGTTGCTGACCGATCTGCTTCCCGTCACCATGGCGCGCGGGCTGGGGCTGGCCGCGCTCAAGAACATCCCGCCGCTGCGCCGCGCTGTGATGCGCATGGGGCTGGGGCAATAGCTACGGATTCGGGAACAGATCGTGCGGGATCAGATCGCCCGCAATGAGATACAAAAACACTGTCACCGTCAGGACAGAGACAATTGTGCCAACGAGCACGCCGTTGGATGCCCGCTGAACATAGACATCGTATTGCCGCGCCATCACGAAGACATTGCCAGCAGGCGGCAGCGAAGCCATCAGCATCGCCGTGAACACCCAGGCCCGGTCGAAATCGCCCACGATGGACAGCACAACCCAGACCAGCAGCGGATGGAAGATCAGCTTGATGAAGAGATGCACCGGCAGTTCCTTCGGGACCCCTTCATAAGGGCGCAGCGCCACGGTGACGCCCAGCGCGAACAATGCGCAGGGCGCGGCGGCGCGGGACAGGAAATCGATGAGCTGGCCGATGGCGAGCGGCGGCTGATATTTGAAATAAGCAGAAATCACCGCAATCGCCGTCGCGATATTGAAGGGATGAGTCACGACCTTGATCACGACATATTTCGCTGTGTCCCAGATCTTCATCTTCTGCGTACCGCCCATGCCCATCATGAAGGGCACGATGGTGAAGAACAGGATGCAGTCGAACACGAATACCAGAGCCGTCGGCACGGCAGCCGCAGGGCCAACGGCGGCCAGCGTGATGCCCGGCCCCATGTAGCCCACGTTGGAATAACCGCCGAGCGCCCCCTGGATGGCCGCTGACTTGATGTCGCCGCCCGTAAGCCAGATCGCCACGGCAAAGGAAATGGCGAAGGCGATGTAGGTGCACAGCGTCGTGGACAGGATGAACGGCCAGTTCGAGAGCTGTTCGAACGGTGTTGTCGCGATCAGCTTGAAGAACAGTGCGGGCAGCGAGACGTAGACGACAAAGAAATTCATCCACGCAAGGC
>CAXTUM010000215.1:0-5444 GCA_964247205.1 uncultured Beijerinckiaceae bacterium | reverse complement strand
CCATAGCCAAGGGCGAGGCCGTCGGCCTTGTCGGGCCGTCCGGTTCCGGCAAGTCGACGCTGCTGATGACGCTGGCAGGCCTTGAGCGCGCCGATGAGGGCCGTGTCGTCATCGACGGGCAGGATCTGGGCGCGCTGAATGAGGATGGCCTCGCGCGGTTCCGGGGCCGGCGGATCGGCATCGTGTTCCAGTCGTTCCATCTCATCCCCACCATGACCGCTCTGGAAAATGTCGCGGTGCCGCTGGAACTTGGCGGGATCGACGATGCATTCGACCGCGCCCGCAAGGAGCTTGAATCGGTGGGCCTCGGCCACCGCCTCTCGCATTATCCCGGACAGCTCTCGGGCGGCGAGCAGCAGCGCGTGGCGCTGGCGCGCGCTCTCGCGCCAGAACCGGCCATTCTCGTGGCTGATGAGCCAACGGGCAATCTGGATGAAGCCACGGGCGGACAGATCGTCGACCTCATGTTCAAGCTGAAAAACGAGCGTGGCGCGACGCTCGTGCTGGTGACGCATGACCTGAATCTCGCCCGCAAATGCGACCGCATGGTGCGCATCCGCTCAGGACTGATCGAAACGGACAGCGTTGCGGCCTGAGCATGTCCATATCCAGCACCATCGGCCTGATCCTGCGCTTCGCCTTCCGCGATTTGCGCGGCGGCATCCGGGGCTTCGGCATCTTCATCGCCTGCATCGCCATCGGCGTTGCCGCCATCACCACCGTTGCAGCGGTGTCTCGCGGTCTGACCGACAGTCTGGCCCGCGAAGGCCGGGTGATCCTGGGCGCGGATGCCGCCTTCGTGACGCTGCAGCGCGAGGCCACACCGGACGAGCGCCGGTGGCTCGACGCGCAGGGGCAAGTCTCGCCCGTGGCCTATCTGCGCGCCATGGTGCGCGCTGCGGATGGCAATTCCGCGCTGGTCGAGGGAAAATCGGTGGACAGCGCTTGGCCGATGCATGGCAAGGCAGTGCTTTCGCCTGATCAGCCCATCCATGAACTGCTGGCCGAGCGCGATGGCGTGTTTGGCGCGGTTGCAGACCCGCTGCTTTTCGCGCGGCTCGATCTCAAGCCAGGCGACATCGTGACCGTCGGCGAGCGGCGCTTCGCCTTGCGCGCCGAACTGGTCAGCGAACCTGACAAACTGGCAGGCGGCGTCGGATTTGGTCCGCGGCTGCTGCTGTCGGAGGCCGGATTACGGGCCTCCGGCCTGCTGCAGCCCGGCAGCCTTGTGCGCTGGAGCTACCGCATCACGCTGCCCGGCGCGGCGGAAGAGAACGCAGTCCAGGCGGTGCTCAACGAAGCCCGGGCGAAATTCCCCGAGGCAGGGTGGGACGTGCGCAGCCGCATGAACGCTTCGCCGCAATTCTCGCGGCAGATCGACCGCTTCACGCAGTTCCTGACGCTGATCGGACTGACTGCATTGATGGTGGGCGGCGTGGGTGTCGCCAATGCCGCTCAGGGTTTCGTGGACCGCAAGCGGCCTGATCTCGCGACCCTGAAAAGCCTCGGGGCAACGGGGGGCTTTGTCTTCGCCCTCACGCTGACCGAAGTGCTTGTTCTGGCGCTGGCGGGCTCGCTGATAGGCCTGGCGGCAGGGTCTGCGATCCCGTCGATCCTGATCTCGCTCTTCGGCCATCTGCTGCCGCTGCCGCTGACATTGTCCGTCTATCCGTCGGAACTGGTCCGCGGTGTTGCCTATGGCTTGCTGACGGCGCTGGCTTTCTCTGTCTGGCCGCTCGGCCGGGCGCATGATGTGCCGGTTTCGGGCCTGTTCCGCGACGCCATTGACCATGACAGCCGCTGGCCACGCCCGCGTTACATCGTATTGACGGTCGTGGCCGTGGCGGCGCTGGTGACACTGGCGGTCCTGTTCTCGTGGGACCGGCGCATCGCAATGATCTATGTCGGCTCGGCAGCAGCTGCTTTTGTCATGCTGCGGATGGTTGGTCTCGGCGTGATGGTTCTGGCCCGGCGGCTGCCGCGCCCCAGGCGGGCCGAAGCAAGGCTGGCTCTGGCCAATATCCATCGCCCGGGCGCCCTGACGCCATCCGTCACGCTTTCGCTTGGTCTCGGATTGACTCTTCTGGTGGCGCTGGGACTGGTCGATACCAACCTGCGCAATGCACTGACCGCAACGTTGCCCGAAAAGGCGCCGAGCTTCTTCTTTCTCGACATCCCGAATGGCGAGACCTCACGGTTCGATGATTTCCTGAAAGCCAGCGGGAAGGACGTGACCATCGACCGCGTGCCCATGATGCGCGGACGCATTGTTGCGATCAAAGGCGTTCCGGCAGAATCCTATCGTGCCGGCGAAAATGCTGCGTGGGTTCTGGAAGGCGACAGAGGCATCACCTATTCCGACAAGGTGCCCACCAACAGCCGTGTGATCAGCGGCGAATGGTGGCCGGACAATTATCGCGGACGCCCGCTCGTTTCGATGACCCGCGATATTGCGGACGGGCTCAATCTCAAGGTCGGTGACGAGATCACGGTGAATGTTCTGGGCCGTAACATCACGACGCAGCTCGCCAGTATCCGACAGGTGGAATGGCGCACGGTCGGCATCAACTTCGTCATGGTGTTTTCACCCAACAGCTTTGCTGGCGCACCGCACACGCACCTCGCGACGCTGTCCTTCGGCCAGACGCAGGATAACGCGCGTGACGCAAAGCTGGCGCGGGATGTGGCCATGGCCTTCCCCGCCGTTTCCTCCGTGCGTGTCCGCGATGTGCTGCAGGCCGCCAGCGAGTTGGTGGGGCAGCTGACAACCGCCATGCGCGGGGCGAGCGGCGTGGCGCTGGTGTCCAGCATTCTGGTGCTGGCCGGCGCGCTGGCGTCAGGCCGCGCCGCGCGAATCAAGGATGCCGTCGTGATGAAGACGCTGGGGGCGACCCGCCGGCAGCTTTTTCTGGCCTATCTCATGGAGTACGGAATTCTGGGCCTGATCACGGCGGTTTTCGGCCTGATCGCCGGAATCGCCGCAGCCTATGGCATTATCACGAGGGTCATGCGCCTTCCCTTCGCCATGGACTGGTCAGTTGCAGCAACGTCGATTACAGTTGCGCTGCTTGTCACTGTTATACTTGGACTGGCGGGAACCTGGCGTATCCTTGGCCAGAAACCTGCGCCTTACTTGCGCGAACTCTAGCGTCTAATCTCTTGCGATGCAAAACCGGGCAGGCATCATTATACGTTCGTTACTTGTGTTATTTCGGCCAAGTCTGCGATCTTGACGCTATCGGCAGACTGCCCCCTTGTTAAATTTCAGGACATGCCCCATATTCTGCCGCAATCGGTGTGAATTATCCGAGATGTCTGGAAAAACGGCCCCTGAGGCCAAGGAGAGGTTTTCCTATGTCGAACTATGAACCCAATGCCTACAGCCAGCCTGGCTCCGGCGTTGCTGGCACCCAGCCGCTCGCCATCGATCAGGGCCTCCGGTCCTACATGCTGGGCATTTACAACCACATGTCGATCGGCCTTGCCATCACGGCGCTGATCGCGATCGGCGTTGCCATGCTGGCGATGACCGGCGATGTCGGCTCCGCTGCGCGCAATGCGCAAGGCGCTGTCATGCGGCTTGGCGGCGAGAGCCGCTATCTCACATCGTTTGGTGCGCTGCTTTACACCAGCCCGCTGAAATGGGTGATCATGCTGGCCCCGCTGGCCTTCATCCTGGTGCTGTCATGGCGCTTTGACCGCATGAGCTACACGTCGGTTCTGGGCACTTTCTGGGCGTTTGCAGCGGTCATGGGCCTATCCATGGGCTCGATCTTCCTGATCTACAAACTCGGCTCGGTTGGCCAGGTGTTCTTCATCACGGCGGCATCCTTCGCGGGATTGAGCCTTGTGGGCTACACGACGAAGAAGGACCTGTCCGGCATGGGTAAGTTCCTGATGATGGGCCTGATCGGCCTGATCATCGCCAGCATCGTGCAGATCTTCATGAAGGCTCCTGCCCTGCAGTTCGCCATCAACGTGATCGGCGTGCTGATCTTCGCAGGCCTCACGGCCTACGACACCCAGCGCCTGAAGGAAGAGTACTACTACGTGGCGGGTGACGCGACGATGGCCGGCAAGGCCTCGGTCAGCGGCGCGCTGTCGCTGTACCTGAACTTCATCAACATGTTCCAGATGCTGCTGTCGCTCTTCGGCAACCGCGAATAACTGGAACCGACATCTGATACAGAAGAGCCCCGGGAAACCGGGGCTTTTTTGTGTGTTCAGCTGGCTTTGAGCAAAGGCTGTTCATGCGGCGTGGTTTCGCCGTTGACGCTCGCCAGACCGCAGAACTCACCCTGCAGGAAAGTGACGCCCCAGTCCGCCAGCATCTGCGCGGTTTCCTCGTCCTGCACCCATTCCGCCACGGTCTGCACGCCCAGATGTCCCGCAAGGTCCATGAGCGTGCGGACGAAGAACCGGTCATCGGTGGAGCGCGCCAGATTCTGGATGAAGACGCCGTCGATCTTCAGGATATCGACGGGCAAGGCGCGCAGGCTGCGGAACGATGTGTGGCCTGAACCGAAGTCATCAATCGCTACACGGACACCGAGCGCACGAATGGACTGCACGATCAGCGCTGTCGCATCGATATCCGCCATCGCCGCCGTTTCCGTGATCTCGACGATCAGGCGGTCGGCCATACCCTGATGGCGGGCGACATGGGCTGCAAGCCCCTCCATCCATTCGTCAGTCACCGCCGTGCGCATCGACACATTGACGGAGAGCCGCTGCACCGGATGGGCAACGAGCCATTCCACCGCCAGTTCCAGGACACGGGCATCGACATATTTGACCAGACCGAAGCGCTCGGCCGCAGGGATGATCGCATTGGCCCCCATCAGGGTCCCGTCCTCCGCGCGGACCCTGACAAGGGCCTCATGGAACTGCAGGACACGGGTTCTGGCGCACAGCACCGGTTCCAGCGCCATGATGACGCGCCGTTCGTTCAGGGCGCGGATCACGTCATCGGAAGCCGAGAGGTTCTTGCGGCGCGCCTCGTCCTTCGAGACATCGGCGCGGTATGCGACAAAATCCGGGCTGGTGGTCAACCTGGCCTCGGTCAGCGCTTCCTCGGCGTGGCGGAGCATTGTGATGGGCTCCGTACCATCCCTGGGCGAGACTGCGGCTCCGATCTGGAGGCTGACGGCGATAGGCCCGGCGGTGGTGCGGATCGGCTCGCCGGAAACAGCAGCGCGCAGGCGCCCCGCCGCTTCCTGCGGATCATCCCCGTTGAACACCGTGAGAAACACCCCGAGCTTGGTGCCGGAGAACCGCATGAAGCGGTCCTTTCCCCGGATGGCGCCACGGATACGCGCCGAGACACCGGCGATCACTTCATCGGCAGCCTCGAAGCCGTAGTTCGTGTTCACGAAGGACAGATCGTTGATGCTAATCAGCAGGAAAACCGATGACTTGGTCTTTTCCCGCGCCTTGGCCAGATC
>CAXTUM010000214.1:0-5448 GCA_964247205.1 uncultured Beijerinckiaceae bacterium | reverse complement strand
AAAGATAACAGCAGGGATGAGACGTTCCGCCAAAGCCAAAGTCGAAATCCGGCGTGGCCATAGACTTCGCGCGAGCAAGGGCCTCAAGCGTTTTCAATGGCACCATGGTGTAAGGGACACCAGCCGTAAAATTGGCGCACCGGTGATGGTCGATTTCTATATCCTCAAGATTGAGTCCTAGCGCGCGTGCGATGAGCGTAGGATTACGCTTTGGCTCATCCAGCATCACAGGCAGTTTTGGAATGGCAAAAACGCCCCGCGCTGCCCTATGCTGCCGCTTCGAGACCTCAACCTTCACCAGCCCGATCTTCTCTTCGAGCGCAATGACGATGCCGGAGCGGTTCACCATTTCCGACGCGCGCAACTGCGCCAACAGCACGGCTGTTCCCACCGTGGGATGGCCCGCGAAAGGCAGTTCCGAGCCCGGTGTGAAGATGCGGATCTTCGCCGTGTTCACCGGATCGTCCGGCGGCAGGACGAAGACGGTCTCTGAGAGGTTGAACTCGCGCGTGATGGCCTGCATGCGCGCGGTGTCGAGACCGTCGCAGTCATGGACGACGGCCAGCGGGTTGCCCGCCAACGCGTGGTCTGTGAAGACGTCGAGGGTGTGGAAACGGCGACCAGGCATGGAGGTTCCAGATTGCCCTTCTCCCGCAGGCGGGAGAAGGCATTGAGCTAGTGATTGTCTCTCGGCACACCAAAAGTCTTGTGGATTTTCTGGTATTTAACCGCAGGCTTCAGCACCATGCCATTCGACAGTTCATCCACGATCCCGCGCTGGATTTCCTGCCAAGGCGTCTGGCTGGCTGGATATTTGTAGCCCCCAGCTTTTTCGAGCGCGGCCCGGCGCTTTGCCAACTCTTCCTTGGAAATCAGGATATCCGCCGTGCGCTTCTTGAGGTCGATGCGCACCTTGTCCCCGGACTTGAGCAGCGCCAGCCCGCCGCCGGTCGCGGCTTCGGGCGAGGCATTGAGGATGGACGGTGATCCTGACGTGCCGGACTGCCTGCCATCCCCGATGCAGGGCAGCGAGGTGATGCCCTTTTTGATCAGGTAGGACGGCGGCCGCATGTTCACGACCTCGGCGGCGCCGGGGTAACCCACGGGACCCGCTCCGCGCATGAACAGCAACGTGTTCTCGTCGATCTTGAGCTTGGGATCGTCGATGCGGTGGTGGTAATCCTCCGGTCCGTCGAAGACCATTGCCTTGCCCTCGAAGGCCATCGGGTCTTTCGGGTTCGAGAGGTACCGCTTGCGGAATTCCTCGGAGATGACGCTCATCTTCATGATGCCGCTGTCGAAGAGATTGCCCTTGAGATTGAGGAATCCGGCCTTTGTCCGCATCGGTTTGGCATAAGGCAGAATCACCTTCGGATTGTTGGTGAAGCGGCCCTCGCAGTTTGCGTGCAGTGTCTTGCCGTTGACGGTGAGATGCGTCTTGTCGATCTTGCCAGCCTTGATCAGTTCAGCGATCACCGCTGGCACGCCGCCCGCGCGGTAATATTCCTCGCCCAGGTATTCACCCGCGGGCTGCATGTTGACGAGCAGCGGGATGTCGTAGCCGAACTTCTCCCAGTCGTCATTGGTGAGCTCCACGCCGATATGGCGGGCGATGGCGTTGAGATGGATCGGCGCGTTGGTCGAACCGCCGATGGCGGAGTTGACCTTGATGGCGTTCTCGAACGCGGCGCGCGTCAGAACCTTCGATGGCGTGAGGTTCTCCCAGACCATCTCCACGATGCGCCGCCCCGTGTGATAGGCCATTTCGTAGCGGTCGCGGTAGGGTGCGGGGATCGCAGCGCAACCCGGCAAGCTCATGCCCAGCGCTTCCGCCAGGCTGTTCATGGTGGAAGCCGTGCCCATGGTGTTGCAATGCCCGGCGGAGGGAGCGGAGGAAGCGATCAGCTCCACGAAACCCGCATCGTTCAGCTTTCCGCCCGCCAGCAACTCACGCGCTTTCCAGACGATGGTGCCGGAGCCCGTGCGCTCGTTGTTGTGCCAGCCGTTCAGCATGGGGCCGCCGGACAATGCGATGGCGGGAATATCGACCGTAGCCGCTGCCATGATCTGCGCGGGGGTGGTCTTGTCGCAACCCGTCGTCAGCACCACGGCGTCCAGCGGATAGCCGTAGAGAATTTCGACGAGGCTGAGATATTGCAGATTGCGGTCGAGGCTGGCTGTGGGCCGCTTGCATGTCTCCTGAATCGGATGGATCGGAAACTCGAAAGGCACGCCGCCCATCTCCCTGATGCCGTCACGGATGCGCGGGGCGAGTTCGATGTGATGCCGATTGCAGGGTGCTATATCCGAGCCGGTCTGGGCAATACCGATGATCGGTCGGCCGGATTGCAGTTCCTCTCGCGACAGGCCGAAGTTCATGGTGCGCTCGATATAGAGCGCCGTCATGTCGATGTTTGCGGGATTGTCGAACCAGGCGCGGGAGCGCAGCCGGTTGATCTGCGCCTTGGTGGGTTTCTTTGCCATCGGTCCGAGCCTCCCGGGAGATTATCGCGCACGGATCAGCGTCCGCTTCGCCAGATGCTATCTGTCCGCAAAACCGGCTGATGTGGCAAGCCGCAAATCACCGGGAGGGCCCGGAAAATACGCGCGCTACAGTGAATTGATGGAATGGCCGCCATCAACCGTGATGATCGTGCCTGTCATGTAGCGGGATGCGCCATGCGCCAGCAGCCTGAACGGCGCATCCAGATCCTGCAAAAGGCCGATACGGCGCATGGGAATGCGCTTGATCAGCTTCTCGCCAGCATCCGTCTTGAAGAAATCATCATTGATCTCGGTTTCCACATAACCCGGCGCCAGCGCGTTCACGCGAATATCATACCGCGCCCATTCCAGCGCCAGGGCTTTTGTCATCTGCACGACGCCAGCCTTGGAGATGGCATAGGGCGCGAGATTGTTGGCAACGCGCAAACCGAAAATCGAGGCGATGTTGACGATATCACCGCCGCCTGACGCCTTCATCAACTTCGCGGATTCAACTGCGCAGGCCCAGACACCGCGCAGATTCACATCCATGACACGATCAAAACCCTGCATCGTCGTGTCGAGCGCGGCTGATGTATCGGCGATTCCCGCGTTGTTGACCAGGATATCAAGCCGCCGCTCGCCCTTGGAGATGGTGGCGAAGACATTGTGGATGCTGGCCTCGTCCGTCACGTCCAGCGGCAGGACGATGACGCGTCCGGCACCCAGCCGCATGCATTCCTCGGCAACAGCATTCAGTTTGTTCGTGCGCCGCGCCGCCAGCGCCAGCGTGCCAATCTGGTCGGCGGCCAGAAGCCTGGCAAAATGTGCGCCGAGTCCTGATGACGCGCCGGTGACCAGCGCAACCCGTTCGTTCAGCGGTCGTGGCAAGCGGATTTCCGGGAGGACGTGCTCAGCCATTGGACATTATCCCAGCTATTCTTGCTTTCCTTGCTGAAGGGCAAAACGGCAAATGTCCACAGGGAGAGATCACTTAATCCGTTAGACAGCTGTGAAGTGCTCTTCACGGGTGTCAGGAGAATTCATGGGGACGCAGACTGCTGGGCCGTTGACGCCGCGTTATCCCGGATTCTAAGCTATCGCCGATAAGACATTGACTCGCATGAGTTTCACCGCCGCTTGATGATGGTTCTGATTGCCCCATGAGTGATGCGACCCTTCCCCTCGTCACCGCCCTGCAACGGCTTGGCTCCGCCATCGATCTGCTGGATGCTGCCGCAGCGCGACGACTGACCGGGGAGCGCAACGATGCGGCGCGCTCGACCGAACTGGAACTGATGCGCGGTGACCGCGCCAAGCTGGCCGAATTGCTGGATCAGGCGCTGGCGCGCGGACGGGCTCTGGAAACAATCCAGACGGACGTTTCCGGTCGCATCGATCGCGCCATTGATCTGGTCAAGGGCGCCCTCGATCAGACCAACGGGCTTGATAGACTTGCCGAAAAGGACACCTGAACATGGGACAGGTGACAGTGACCATCGACGGCAAGGCCTACCGCATGGCCTGCGAAGACGGTCAGGAAGAGCATCTGGAAGGCCTTGCGGCGTATTTTGACGGGCGCGTGCAGGAAATGCGAACGTCCTTCGGCGAGATCGGCGATATGCGCCTGACAATCATGGCTGCAATCACATCAGCGGATGAGGTGATGGAACTGCGCCGCAAGATTGCCGAAGCAGAAGCCGCTGCAGCCGGTTTGCGAGAGACTGTGGCCGCCGCTGACCATCAGCAGGAAGCCCGCGACCGCAAGACGGCTGAATCCGTGACGGCGCTGGCCGAGCGGGTGGAGCGGATCGCTAAAGGGCTGGCCGCTGTCTGACCACGCCTCGTTCAATTCCATCGGAGGCCGACATGGCGTTCTACGACAAGCTTGAAACGGCCGATCCCGAGAAAAGGGAGAAAAGCCAGTTCAAGGACCTGCGGACCCTGCTGGACTTCGCAAAGGGCAAGGCTCCAGCGCTGAAGAAGCAGCTCAAGGGAATCGATATCAAGTCCCTCAAGGACCGCGCCGCACTCGCCAGAGTGCCTGTTCTGCGCAAATCCGAGCTGCTGGCGATGCAGCAAGCCGCACCGCCTTTTGCCGGACTGGTGACGGTGAAACCGGGGCAACTCGCCCGGCTGCTGATCTCGCCCGGTCCCATCGCTGATCCTGAAGGCATCTACATGGACTGGTGGGGTGCGGCACGCTCGCTCGTGGCAGCAGGCTTCGGCAAGGGCGACGTTGTGCTGAACACCTTCAGCTATCATTTCACGCCGGGCGGGTTCCTGATGGATTCCGCTGCGCAGGCCGTGGGTTGCGCCGTGATTCCCGCCGGCCCCGGCAACATGGAGCAGCAGTTGCAGGCCATCGCCATGTTCCGCCCCGTAGCCTATTGCGGCACGCCGGATTTCCTTAAAATCCTGTTCGACAAAGCGGCTGAGGCAAAGGCCGACATCTCGTGTATCAAAAGGGCCATGGTCTCCGGTGCCGCCTTTCCGCCGTCGCTGCAGGCCGAGGTGAAAAAGCTCGGTGTCGATGCCTACCAGACCTATGCCACGGCTGATCTGGGCGTTGTCGCCTATGAAAGCCCGGCGCGGCAGGGATTGATCTGCAACGAGGGGCTGATTGTCGAAATCGTGCGGCCCGGCACCAATGATACGGTGCAGGACGGCGAAGTGGGCGAGGTGGTGGTCACGCGCCTCAACGAGGAATATCCGCTGCTGCGGCTGGGTACGGGCGATCTCTCCAAGTTCCTGCCCGGACCCAGCCCTTGCGGGCGCACGAACCGCCGCATCGCCGGCTGGATGGGCCGCGCCGATCAGCGGACGAAAGTGAAGGGCATGTTCGTGGATCCCGCGCAGATCGACGCCATCGACAAACGCTTTCCCGAACTGGGGCGCATGCGGCTGGTGGTGAGCCGCGCCAACGAGCAGGATGTGATGGTGCTGAAAGCGGAAGCGCAAGGT
>CAXTUM010000213.1:0-5455 GCA_964247205.1 uncultured Beijerinckiaceae bacterium | reverse complement strand
AAAGCGGCCAACACCGATTCAACCTCATCGTGATGATCGACCAAGGCATCCATCGCGCGCAGCAAATGCTGGTGCTCAATGGGCCCGGCAAACTCACCCGGCAAAGTTACCGTCTGCACCCAGCGCAGCACGCCAAGCTTGGACTCTGGGTCACACAAACGATTGAGCACCATCACGCGGATCAAGGCTTCGACATCAATGGTGTGGCGGGTGCGGCGGAAGATGCGGCGTTCCTGTCCCACGATGAAGCCGAAGGCCTGCACGTGATCGGGCAATTCGCTCAGGCGGAACCTGACGGGCGTGTCCGCGTCGATATCGAGATCGTAAAGCTCGAAGGTCTGGAAATCCGACAGCAGGATATAGCGGGGAAGCTCGTGGTCTTTCAGGCCGGGAAAATAGTCCAGCGCCTGCTTTTTCGCAGCGCGCAGATCTCGCCCCGCCGACTTCTGCTCCACCAGCAGCTTGCCCTTCCAGAACAGGTCGAGAAAGCCGCGCTTGCCCGCAGGCAGATTGACGCCGGTCTCGAAGCTGGCCACGCGCTTGCGCGGCACGCCGAACAGTTCGAAGAATTCGTTGTAGAAGGTCTGTGTTTCGCCGCGCTCGTAAGCCGCGTCTTTCCAGTCTTCGGCGAAGGTTGCGGCCCGCGCCTTGATGTCATTCCAGTCGAGCCGCATCAAATCCCGCTTTCCGCCTTATCGCGGGAAGAATCGTAGCGGATATGCAGCCGGTCGCCAATTGCCGGATACGGCCTTTCCAGCCCTCACTTCACCTCACTCAGCAGCGGGCTCCACGCGGGATCGCTCGCATAGGCCGGTGTCGGCACGCTCACTTCCACGCGCCCCGTCACATCCACCATATGCAGCTTCGGCCCGCCTGCCCCGCCAGCATCGCGGAAGAACATCAGGTAGCGGCCATTGGGGGCCCAGGTCGGGCCTTCGTTGTGGAAGCCTTCCGTCAAAATCCGCTCGCCAGAGCCGTCCGGCTTCATGATGCCGATGGAGAAGGTGTTGGCGCTTTGCCGGGTGAAGGCGATGTAATCGCCCTTGGGGGACCAGACCGGCGTGGAATAGCGGCCCTGCCCGAACGAGATGCGCTTCGCCCCGCCGCCGGAGCCCGCCATGGTGTAAAGCTGCTGCCCGCCGCCGCGGTCACTCTCGAACACCAGCTGTGCGCCGTCAGGGGAATACGACGGCGAGGTGTCGATGGAGGGCGAGTTGGTGAGGCGCGTCATGGCGTTGGAGCGCAGGTCCATGGAATAGATGTTGGCATTGCCCGCCTGCTGCAGGCTCATCACGATCTTCCAGCCATCGGGCGAAAAGCGCGGGCTGAAGCTCATGCCGGGGAAATCACCCACCACCTCGCGCCGCCCCGCCGCCACATCGAGGATATAGACCTTGGGGTCCTGCCCCGGCACGAAGCCCATATAGGCCACCTCCTGCGATGAGGGAGAGAAGCGCGGCGTCACCACCAGTTCCTCGTTACCCGAAAGCGCGCGGAAATTGCCGCCGTCCTGATCGATGATGGCGAGGCGCTTCTTGCGGTTGTCCTTGGGGCCGCTCTCGTCCACGAAAACGATGCGCGTATCGAAAAAGCCCTTCTCGCCCGTAATCTTGGCGAAGGTGCCGTCGGAAATGATATGCGCCGCCCGCCGCCAGTTGCCGCCATCGGTCGAAAGTTGCTGCCCCACCAGCTGCTCGCCCGTGGAGACTTCCCACAACCGGTATTGCGCCTGCACCTGATTGCCGTTGCGAACGATGCGGCATGTCACCAGCGCCTGGATGCCAGTGCCCTTCCACGCCGCGAAATTGGGCGAGGCATCGAAATTGTCAATCTTCTCCGGGAAGCGCCCCTTGTCGATGGGCGCGAACAGGCCGGAGCGCTTCAGGTTGTTGGTAATGACGTTCGAGACGCTCTGCTGCGGGGTTTCGCCCACGCAATCCGCCACAGCGATGGGCATGGGCTGGAAGTTGCCTCCGCGCAGGTCGATGAAAAGTTCGGCCTGGGCGGTGCCGGTGAGGGCCGTCGCCACAAAGATCGCACCAAAGGACGTTCTCATCTTGCAAAATGTGCGTGTCATCATCTGATCATTCCGGAGGGTTCAATTGCACGACGACGGATCGCCAGTCGCTGTACATCGGTGTGAAACGGGCGGGAATACGAAGGGGGGAGGCCTGCCGCGCGGCGCGGATGCCTGCATCGGCCAGAGCCTGAAAACCGGGATCACCGCTTGAATTGATGAGGGCGACGCTGACAACGGTTCCATCCGCGGCGATCTGCAACCGCAGCTGCGGCAGAACACGCGGCTTGGCCGCGCCGGATTGATAGAGCTTGCTCTCGATCTGGTCGCCGATAATGCCCACAAGCGCGCCACGCTCCGACGGGTTGAGCTTCTGTCCGGTCGCCGTCGGCGTACCCGCTGCCGGTGCTCGCTGGATCTGCTGGCCCGTATTGCCGCTGTTGCTGGCTGGCTCCCTTGACACTTGCAACACGCGCCGCGCGGCCTCCGCCGTGGCCTGATTCTTCGCGTCCTGCTCGGCCTCGCGCTTCTTCTTGTCGTCAGCCGCTTTCTTCGCCGCCTCCTGCGCTTTTTTCGCATCCTCGGCCTTCTTGCGGTCCTCGGCGGCTTTGGCATCGGCCAGCTTTTTCTGGTCCTCGCGCTTGCGCGCTTCTTCCTGCTGGTCGCGGCGCTGCTCCTCTTTTAGAGCCTCCTGCCGCTTGGTCTCATCAGCCTTGCGCTGGTCTTCGACCTTGCGGGCTTCTTCAGCCTTGCGGTTGTCCTCGCGCTTCTTCGCTTCCTCGGCGCGGCGGGCGTCATCGAGCTTTTTCTGCTCCTCGCGCTTCTTCGCGGCCTGACGCGTCACTTCCTCCGCTTCTTCCTCCTCATCCGTAGTTTCGGCAGGCTTCGGCGGCTTGGCAACGGCGGCCACCTTGGGTGGTTCGACAGGTTTGGGGGGAGGCGGGCGCGGCACCGGAATCGGCGGAGGCGCGACGGCGGCAGTGACTTCCTTGCGCTCCTCCTTTGCGGTTGCTTCCTGCGGCTTGGGTGTATTGTCCGTGTTCACCTGACGCTTGGCCTCGCCCGGTGCATTCTGCTCTTTCTTTTCGTCCACGCGGTCCATACGCGGCGTTGGCTGAGGCTGTTTCGCGGATTGCTCGCCCCGCGTGATCTGGCGCAGAGCGCTCTCATCGATCATCTCCACGGAAATCGCCTCGGAAACATCCTCGAAGGTCTTGGGGCTGGAGAACGAGACGATGCTGGCGACGAGCACAGCCGCATGCAGCCCCAGAGAGAGGGGCATGCCGGGCTTTCTCAGCTCGTTCTTCAGCCAGAGCAACTCAGCGCCTCACTTCCTGTCCTGCTCAGTGAGCAGCGCCACGCGCTTGTAGCCTGCCGCCGTGATGGCGCTCATCACCTGCGCCACCGTGCCGTAATCCACCTGCTTGGCGCCCCGCACATAGATGCGCTCGTCGAAACCCTGTTTGGCCAGCGGCTGGATCCTGGCCGCGATCTCCGCAATGCTGATCGGCGTCTCGCCGATGAAGATCTGCGCCTTGTCGTTGATCGAGATGGTGATCGGCTTCTGGTCGACATTCAGCTGGCCCGCGCCCGTCTTGGGCAGGTCAAGCGGCACGCCCGCCGTCAGCAGCGGCGCCGTCACCATGAAGATGATGAGAAGCACCAGCATCACATCGATGAACGGCGTCATGTTGATATCGGCGATCGGCGCGGATTTGCGCTTCCGCCGCCGCCTCGTGCCGGATTGCTCGGCTGCTCCGCCTGCACTCATCGCCATGGTTCAGTCCCTACGCTGCAACACGTTCATCGATCTGACGGGATAAAATGGCCGAAAATTCGTCAGCAAAGCTTTCAAGCCGCGATTGCGCCTTGGTCGCCTGCTTCTGGTAGACATTGTAGGCGATAACGGCTGGGATAGCGGCGGCAAGCCCGATGGCGGTGGCGAACAGGGCCTCCGCGATGCCGGGCGCCACCACGGCCAGCGAGGTGTTCTTCGATGCCGCGATGGATGTGAACGAGGTCATGATTCCCCAGACCGTGCCGAACAGGCCGATGAACGGCCCGGCGGAACCCACGGTGGCCAGCACCAGCAGGTTCGATTCGTAGCGCTCGGCCTCGCGCTGGATCGTCACATCCAGCACCTTGTCGATGCGCGAGTTGAGCGAGGCGAAACCGCGTCCCGAGCCCTCGAAAGCCCGCTTCCATTCCCGCATCGCCGCCACGAAGACAGACGCCATGCCGCTGGTCGGCCTGCTCTGGAGGTTGCGATAGAGTTCCTCAAGGCTCTGCCCGGACCAGAATGTCTCCTCGAACGTGTCCATCTGGCCGTTCAGCTTGCGGAACAGCAGCCACTTGTTGACGATGATGCTCCAGGTCCAGACGGACGCAACCAGCAGCCCCAGCATCACCAGCTTGACCACGATATGCGCCTGCCAGAACAGCCCCCAGAGGGAGAGATCATGGGCGGTTTCCGCTCCTGGCATACGTGGTCTCCAATCCTTCAGCGCCGGTGGGCGCGGAACCTGCAGCCTCTCGGCGTAAAATTCGTTCAAACTTGGGCTCGCACACCCCAAACCCGGGATCCTGACGGATTCCGGTTTATCCAATCCAGTTAAGCAGGAATCAAGATTAACAACGGGTTAGCAAATGCGGCAGGAACCGCATGGCAGATGTGCAGGGCGGACTTCCTTTCCTTCTCCCGCAAGCGGGAGAAGGTGGCCGTCAGGCCGGATGAGGGCAACAATGCTGGCCGCTAGCGACAGTTCTCAAGCTGTTTCCCGACGACCCCCATCCGTCACTTCGTGACACCATCTCCCGCAAGCGGGAGAAGGAAAGCAGTGACTCACCCGCCCAGTCGAGCCCGCAACCCGTCCGGAATACGGCGTGCCCTGCCACCACCGACACAAACCACCTTCACTTCAGCCGTCACCAGCACATCCTCCCCGCGCAGCACACGCTGGCTGACAGTCATCGAGGCCCCTTTCATATCAACCGGTATCGTCTCGACCGTGAGCATGTCGTCCATCAAAGCTGGCTTGAGAAACTCGATGGTCATGCCTCGCACCGCAAAGGCCAGCGCCGTGCCGCCGTCGAACAACTCCCGCTGGTCGATGCCAAGATCGCGGATCAGCTCGGTGCGTCCCCGCTCCATGAATCGCAGATACGAGGCGTGATAGACCACGCCGGAGAAATCCGTGTCCTCGTAATAGACGCGTATCGGGAGAAAATGGGATGCCATGCCGAAAGGCTTTAGCCCGAAGAACGCCGTTCGTGTAGGCTTTCGCGGTTATCAACAAGGTTTCCCATGCCCTTTTCCCTCACCTCCCCCGCCATCGCTCCCGTCCTGCTCCTGCTGGCCTCCAACGTGTTCATGACACTGGCGTGGTACGGCCATCTCAAGTTCAAATCCGCGCCGCTGCTGGCAGTCGTTCTGATCAG
>CAXTUM010000212.1:0-5487 GCA_964247205.1 uncultured Beijerinckiaceae bacterium | reverse complement strand
CGTCAGCACGAGAACACCGTTGCGCTGGACTGACACATCGGCGATGGCGGGGTTGCCGATGACAACCATTGCGGTCTTTGCAGGCGCCTTGATCACCGTGGCGCGGTCAAGCATGAGCGAGATTGACTCGTTGGCAGTGGCTGCGCTCAGCGAAGCTGCGAAAAAGCAGGCGGAAATCAGAAATCGACGGACCATGTGACCCTCACGCAAATCTTGAATTCACCTAGAGGTAAACAAGATTGGTGAATGAACCGCTAAGAGTCTGAAATCAGGCCTTGGCAGGCTTTTTCTCCGATGCCTTCCTGCGCGCAGCCGCATTGGATGCCGGAGGTTTGGATACAGGAGCAGCTTCCTTCGCTTCGGTCCCGGCCATGAACTGCGCGCGTGCGAGTTGCGCAAAGCGTCCGCCTTCCTTCACGAGACTGTCGAAGGAGCCATATTCCATGATCTTGCCCTGATCGAACACCAGAATGCGGTCTGCATTGCGGATGGTTGCCAGACGGTGCGCGATGATGAAGGTTGTGCGGCCCTGCCGCACTTCATCCAGCGCCTTCTGCAGTTTCTGTTCGGTCGTGGCATCCAGCGCCGATGTTGCCTCGTCGAGGATCATGATCGGCGGGTCCTTGAGCAGGGCGCGGGCGATCGACAGGCGCTGGCGCTCCCCGCCCGACAGCGAACGGCCGCGCTCGCCCACAACAGTCATCAAGCCGTCGGATTGCCGCGAGATGAAATCGGTGGCCTGCGCCCGCTCGATGGCGCTGGCGATCTCCTCCGCCGTGGCATCCGGTTTGCCGATTTTCAGATTGTCGTCGATCGAGCGCGCAAACAGCATCGGTTCCTGAAAAACCACGCCGATATTGTGGCGCAAGGATTGAACCGTGTAGTCCCGGATATCGACGCCATCGATCCGGATCACGCCGGACTGCGGGTCGAAGGCCCGGTGCAGCAGTCCAAGCGTGGTCGATTTGCCCGAGCCTGTCGAGCCGACCAGAGCCACAGTCTCGCCCGGCTCGACCGTGAGGAAGACATCCTGCACGGCGGTCTTCTTGCCGTCGTAAGAGAAGGAGACGTTCTCGAACTGGATACGGCCCTTGAAACGCGGCGCTTCGATGGCATTTTGCTTGTCCCGCACAGCGGGCAGCGTGTCGTGGATTTCAAAGAATTCGCGCATCTTGGGAGCCTGCATCAGCAGTGAATTCACGAAGCTCACGGCTTCCTCAAGCTTGCCGATCAGCATGGTGGCAAAGCCCATGAAGGTCACGATCTCGCCGATGCTCGCCAGGCCCTGGATATGCAGGTAGGTGCCGTAGAGCAGGATCAGCGTCACGGTCAGCGTGGCAGCGGTGCGTGTCGCGACGGAGGCCAGCGCCCACCAGGACAGAACCGGAATCTGCGCCGAGAGAAGCTGATGGATGATGCCCTTCAGCGCCTCGGTCTCCGCCTTGATGCGGGTGAACGACTGGATCACCGGCACATTGCCAAGCGCATCCGAGGTGTGCTCCGCAAGATTGGAGTGAAAGCCCTCGACAGAGCCCTGCATCGTCTCGGTCTTGTTCATGATGTACCAGAGCAACACTGCGAAGATCACGACCAGCCCGATGAGCAGCATGGCGAGACGCCAGTTCAGGAAGATTGTGAACGGCAGCAGGATCAGCAGCGCAACCAGTGCGGCGCAATGCGTGCGGAAGAAGCCTAGCCACAGCCAAGCCATGCCGTTTGTGCCTTCCAGCATGACCTTGAGCACGCGGCCGGAATGCGTCTGGGTGTGGAATGCCACGGGCAGGTTTAGCACATGCTCGAAGTAATTGGCCATCACCGCCAGCCGCCGCCGGTGCGACAGCCGGTCTGCATGCAGCGCGACGAAAACACCGGCGCAGATCGCAAAAACTCCGAAGCCGATCCAGAGGAAGATGAGGTGAGCCACTTCCTCGAAGGACACGCTCTGCCCCGCCGGGCGCTGCGCCGACAGCACGTTGATGATCTTGCCGAAAAGCGTCGGCTCCGCAAAAGCCGCAATGGCCAGCAGCACGTTGGCGATAGCAAGGAATATGCCGAGGCGCAGCTCGGAGCCGAGGAGCGTGAGAACCCTGCCGTATAGAGCCGCGAGAGACATTCCTGATCCAGATGTGTGAGCGATTCGAGCCGGATGAGGCCGGAAAGTCTCGTTTCTTACGGGAGATTCTGGCAGGATGCCAGTGTGGCGCTCATCGCAGCACGCGGATCAGACGCGTCACATCCACCAGTGACAGCAGCGCCGCCGCAACATAGGTCAGCGCCGCCGCTTTCAGCACCTGACGTGCCGCCGGCATATCGGCCTCCGGGATGAACTGCCCGGCATCGAGAATGGGCAGCGCGCGCCCAAAGGAAGCATCGTATTCCAGCGGCAGTGTGACCAGATGCATGACTAGCCGCGATGCCATCAGCGCCACCACGAGGATGATCTGGCCGACGATCAGCACCGGGGACCGGATCATCGCTCCGAAGATGGGAAGGGTGAAGAAAGCAGCCTGTGCCGCGCGTTCGAACCAGATGATGTTGGGAGCGATGCGGCTTCTCAGGGCAAAAATCCGGTCGCCATGGGCATGCTGCAACGCATGCCCGACCTCATGGGCTGCAACCGAGAGAGCCGCTATTGATTTGCCGTCGTGATGGGGGAGCGAGAGACGGAGTATCTCATCCGTCGGGTCGTAATGGTCACCCCCTTCGGTCAGTTCCACCTTCACATGCCTGAGATCAGCCTTGTCGAGCAGCAGGCGTGCGAGTTCGGCACCGGTTCCGCCCAGATCATCGCGCTCCAGCTGGTTGGCTTTGAGCACATGCTTCACCCACCATTGCGGGATGAAGATGAGGGCTACAAGAATTGCAATCCCAAGGATGATGATGACAGGCATGGGAGAGCAAATAAGCCGAAAGGTGCTGCTTTTGAAGGGCCTGAACCACTCTCAGTGCAGAACTGGCCGGGTGTTCGCCAGGTCATCGACAATCGATCGTAGTCCGTCGATATGCGGATTGAGCTGCATCGCGATCTCGAAAGCGGCCTTGGCCTCCTGAATGCGTCCATTGCGCAGGCATATCTGGGCGAAACCGAGAATGGCCCCGAAATGGCGCGGCTCCAGCTCGAGCGTCCGTGCAATATCCGCGATGCTGTCGTTGTCACGTTTCTCCATGAACGCCAGTGTCGCCCGCTTGTTCCAGGCCTCGGCCCATTCCGGATGCTCGTCGACCAGTGAATCGAGGATCGGTTTGGCCAGATCGCGTGCGCCTGCCGAAATGGCTTCGACTGCAGCCACCATGCGATGCGAAGCCCGCTTGTCCCGATGATCGATCCATATCGCCCAAATCAGCTCCATAGTCTCTTCCGGCTGGCGAAGAGGGTCGGAGCGGCGAAGATCATCGAACAATGCATTGAGACGGGCAGTTCGGCCAACGCTGATAGCGTGAGGATTGCGCGTGACCAGAAGAGTAAAAGTGCGCTCAAACGTATCAACGTTGATGTGACGCATCGCAGGAACTCCCCCGACAGAGCGTGCTGTCTGGACAATAATACGTAAGGAAGATCACATAGGATTGCATTTCAGACAATTTTTTTCACGCTGCGGTTTCGAGGCCGTTTTGCCAATGGGCTGGCATGCGTCTATGGCACGCATCCCGACTGGAGGCTGACGGCTGATGCAGGAAAACAGGACACGCGATTCGGCTTTGGCTGCGGCTGTTGCGGTGGCGTTTGCCGCATGGCTTGGAGCGCCTCTGGCGATTGTCGCGTCCATACTATGCGCGGGACTGACCCTGCTGTGCATGCCGCTGTTCCGCGCTTATGCAATGGCGCGGCCGAATGCGCGTTCAAGCCATATCCTGCCTGTTCCTCAGGGCGGCGGCCTGGCGGTCGTGCTGGCTACGCTCAGCGCCGTGCTTCTGGATGTTGTTTCTGGCGCATCGCCAGCCTATGGCAGCCTTGTCATCATATGCGTTGCCGCATTGCTGATCGCCGTGATTGGTGCGCTGGATGACATCCGGGATCTGCCGGTCATACCGCGTCTTGGCGGGCAACTCTTCGCGGTCGGGCTGGCCGTCTGGGCCGGGCTTGAGTCCGGGCAGCTCTTTCGTCTGCCTTTCAGTCTTGAGTTCGTTCTCCTCGTCATCGCCGGGACATGGTTCGTGAATCTGACGAATTTCATGGACGGCATTGACGGCATCACGCTTGCCGCTTTCATGCCGCTGGCCGCAGGGGCGGCAATTCTTGGTGATATGGCCTATCTCTCGCGAGAGGGAACTCTGCTCGCCGTGTTCTTTCTCGGAGCCCTTGCAGGATTTGTCTTCTTCAATTTCCCAAGGGCCAGACTGTTTCTGGGCGATGTCGGCAGCCTGCCCATCGGCCTTGTCGGCGGCGTTCTGCTGCTGGATATGGCGCAGCACGGAGCCATGGCTGCAGCGATCATCCTGCCGCTCTACCATTTCACCGATGCGACGCTCACGCTGCTCAAGCGTCTTATCCGGCGCGAGAAAGTCTGGGTAGCCCATCGGCAGCATGCATACCAGAATGCTGTTGATGGGGGCTGGCCGCACCTCAAGGTCAGCGGGATTGTGCTGGCGTTGAACACAGGGCTTGCGGTGCTGGCCATGCTGACGCTGGGCAAGAGCATGATGGTTCAGTCCGGGCTGGTGGTCGCGGCGCTTGCCGCAGTAATGGCCGTCATCCTGCTCTTTCGCAGCAGGAGACCGGCGTCTTGAGGATTGTTGTCACGGGCGGGACCGGCTTTGCCGGCAAGGCGCTCGCTGCCCGTCTCGCGCATCTGGCTCATGACGTGGTCCTCCCATTGCGGCGCAACCCTGCGACGAATCTGGCCTGGGACAGGATCACGCGGATCATCGTACCTCCGCTCGAAGGTATGACTGCCGCCGACTGGCAGCCGGTTCTGGCGGGCGCAGATGCCGTCATCCACACTGCCGCCATCGCCCACATAGGACCGTCCGTGCCCGATAGCGCCTACAATGCCATAAACCTCGATGCTTCGGGCCGGTTGGCCGAGGCTGCGGCGGCGGAAGGCATCAGACATTTCATCTTTATCTCTTCGATCCGCGCGCAGACCGGAGCCACCAGCGACGTGGTGCAGACCGAAGTGACGCCGCCTGCGCCGACCGAGGCCTATGGCCGCTCGAAGCTGCAGGCGGAGAGCTTGATCCGGCAATGGTTGCCTGCGGCAACCATTCTGCGCCCGGCGGTGATCGTGGGGCCGGAGCCCAAAGGCAATCTCGCGGCATTGCTGAAGATGGCGGCTCTGCCGCTTCCGTTGCCGCTCGGCGCATTGCACACCCCGCAAGCCATGGTGTCGCTTGATGGCGTGATTGACGCGGTGCTGCTGGCGCTGGTTCATTCCGCCATGTCGGGCGAGACCTATTGTCTGGCCCAAACTCCGCACCTGTCCTTGACTGAAATTCTGACCGCCCTGCGCCAAGGACTCAACCGTCCGCGATGGCTGCTGCCCGTTC
>CAXTUM010000211.1:0-5490 GCA_964247205.1 uncultured Beijerinckiaceae bacterium | reverse complement strand
AGAGCCATGACGCCATCGGCGCCGCCCGCCATCGAAAGCGGCCGCTCGATCATCCATCCTGGCCGGGGCTGAACGCCTGCTGCCTCGAGTGCGGTCATATAACCGAGCTTGCGGTCCCGGGCTCTGTCGTTGTCAACGGGATCATGGCCGATATAGCCGATCTCGCCACCATACCGCTGGATCAGCCCCTCGACGAGAGCACACGAGGCCACGGTATTGGATGTGCCCGCCACCATGCCGATCGGGATTTCGGGAATATTCCCGCCCTGAACCACTGGCAGCCCGGCGGCGCGCAGCATGCGGATCGTCTCCGGTGTCTGGCTGGTGCCTGTGAGATAAATGGCATCGACACGGCGGGCCAGAAAACTGCGGACGATCTCCTCCTCTGTCTTCGACGAGAAATTGGACGCGCCGATCATGAGCTGCCGGCCATGCCGCGCAAAAGTCTGCGACATGCCCTGGGTCACTTCCGCGATCAGTGAGTTCGACAGCGTCGGCACCACGGCGGCGACCACGCCGGTTCGCGCCGAGGTCAGCGACCGCGCGACAAGATCCGGGACGTAGCCTACCGCTTCGATGACGCGCTGGACGCGTTCGCGCGTCGCAGGCGTCACCTTTTCCGGGGCATGCAGGACGCGCGTCACCGTCATCGTGGAGACGCCCGCCTGGCGCGCCACATCACTCAGCCGTGAACGGCCAGTGGAGCTTTGGATCGGCAGAATGATAGCGCATTTCTCCCAAATTTTCTGTTGCAAGTGTAAATGTGTGCGCTAACATTTGTCAAAATACAAGCGATGATGCCAAATTTCAACAGGCTCATCCGCACTTCAGGGAGGGAAAGGCGTGGGCAAAAGCCGGACGCCGACATTCGAAGGGTACGCCCGGCCAGATGGTCGTGTGGGCGTGCGCAACCATGTTCTCGTGCTCTCGGTCAACGGACTCGCGAACCGTGCCGCCCAGCGGATTGCAACTGCTGTCCCGGGCGTGGTGCTGGTTATGACACCTTACGGGCGCGGGCAATATGGTGATGACAAGGCGCTGCATCGCGGCCAGCTTGTGGGCCTTGCCCGCAATCCCAATGTGGCTGCAGTGCTGATCATCGGTGTCGACAGGCCGAGCGCGGACGATATTGCTGGAGCGGTGTCTCTGGGTGGCAAACCCGTTGAAGTGCTGACGCTTGACGATACCCATGAGGACGCGCTGGCATTGTCCGCGATGGGCATACGCGCCGCCGGGCGGCTGCTGCGTGATGCCTCACGCCAGCGCCGCAGCATCCAGCCGGCGAGCGCCCTGTTCCTGGGTGTCGAGTGCGGCCATTCTGATGCCACTTCCGGCATGGGAGCTAACCCGGTGGCGGGCGCATGTGTTGACCGTCTGATCGACAACGGCGGCATTGCCGTGGTCGGGGAGGCCATCGAGTGGCTGGGTGCGGAGCATCTCATCGCGCAGCGCGCCAGAAGTGCTGCTGTCGGAAAAGCCATCGTGAACGCCGTGCTCCGGCGCGAGAAATTGCTCGTTGATGCGCGCATCGACCTGACCGGCAACAATCCAGGGGCAGAGAACATCAGGGGTGGGCTTTCGACCATCGAGGAAAAGTCGCTCGGCGCCATCGCCAAAACCGGGACGCGGCCGATTGCCGGGCTTCTCGGGCACGCGGAAACGCCAAAGCGCAAGGGGCTGCATCTGATGGACGGACCCAGCTTTTCACCGGAGTCGCTCACAGGCTTTGCGGCGGCTGGGGCACAGATCATGCTGTTCACGACCGGGCCCGGCAACAGCTTCTGCAGCCAGCTGGCCCCGACAATCAAGATCACGGGCCGATCCGATACCGCGATACGGCTCGATGACCAGATCGACTTTGATGCGGGCCCGGTGCTCGCAGGCGAGGAGACTGTCGATGCAGCAGGCGAGCGGCTGTTCCGGCACGTGCTCGCCACGGCATCCGGATTGCTGACATTCGGAGAAGTGCATGGAGAGGGCGCGGAGGTCTTCACCCGCGCCGGACCATCCATGTGAGGGAGGGAGTTGTGGCGAAGGCAGGCTTTATCGGGCTGGGGATCATGGGCGGACCCATGGCCGCCAATGTGCTCACCAAAGGGCATGAGCTGACAGTGCACGATCTCAATCCCGCTGCCGTGGCGCGGCTGGAAGCCAGGGGTGCGAAGTCCGCAACCAGTGCTGCCGCCGTGGCAGCCGCCAGCGATATCGTCATCACGATGCTGCCCGATGCGCCCGATGTTGAGGCCGCCGCGCTGGGGCCGGACGGTATCATCCACGGTGTCCGGCCAGGCTCGGCGATGATCGACATGAGCACCAGTGCGCCGGAAACCACGCGGCGCATCGGTGCGGCGCTTGCGGCCAGGGGCTGCGCCATGGTGGATTGTCCCGTCGGCAAGACAGCGGATCACGCCGTCACCGGCACACTCACGTTGATGATCGGTGGCGACGATGCAGCAGTGGCCCGCGTGATGCCCGTGCTGGAATGCATGGGCACGGATATCTTTCGCTGCGGGCCGCTGGGCAACGGCCATGCCATGAAGGCCACCAACAACCTGCTCGCGACGGCGCTCGTGGCGCTGAATGCGGAAATCCTCGCGGCTGGCGTCAAGGCGGGGCTGACGCTCGAAACGATGACCAGCGTGATGCAGAAGACGATGGCCTGGAACAGCCAGCTTGCGGTGGCTTTTCCGCTGCGTCCTCTCAGGGGTGATTTCGCGCCGGGCTTCATGCTGAAGCTGGCGCACAAGGACTGCCGCATCGCGCTCGGCATGATCAGCGCGATGGGGCTGGACGCGCCGGTTGGCCGGGCGGCGCTCGCTGCCTGTCAGGAAGGCATCGACATGGGCTTTGCCTCGCATGATGTGGGCGTTCTGCTGAAGATGCGTGAAGAGGCCGCAGGAGTGACGGTGCGGAGCGGATCATGAGCGCAATCGGGGCGATCAGGCTTCATCTGGCTGACACAGTGGTCGTGGCGCTTCATGATGTGACGGCAGGCACGCTTGTCCATTGGCAAGGCGGCGCGCAGACAGGCGAAATTGTCGTCTGTGAAATGATCCCGCTTGGCCACAAGATCAGCCTCCGGGCCGTGTCGAAGGATGATCCGGTCACGAAATACGGGGCCACCATCGGTGTCGCCACGCAGGCCATCCGCAAGGGAGCCCATGTTCATGTTCATAACATCGCGAGCACGCGGGCGAGGAGCCCGTCATGAGTTTTGATCCTGCCGCACAACGCGATGTTGGAAAAACGGGTCTGAAAGTCAGCCAGCTTGGCTTTGGCGCCGGGCCATTCGGCAATCTGCTGGAGAAAGCAGACGATGCGATGACACGCGCTGCGGTCACGGCGGCGCTTGATGGCGGCATCAACTATTTCGATACGGCGCCGTTCTATGGCCATGGACTTTCGGAGCATCGGCTGGGGGAGGCGCTGCGTCCGCATGACCGCAGCCGTGCCGTCGTCTCGACCAAGGTGGGGCGGCTTCTGAAGCCGACGCGCAACGCCGTGAAGACGCCCGGGCCTTTCGATGGGACCCTGCCGTTCGAAATCACCTTCGACTATTCCTATGACGGCTCCATGCGCTCGCTGGAGGACAGCCTGCAGCGCATGGGAACGTCCCACATCGATATCGCCATCATCCATGACGTGACCGCGAAGTGGCGCGGCGACCAGTTCGAGGCGAGCTACCGCCAGTCCATTGACGGCGCCTACAGGGCTCTGGACAGATTGCGCGGCGAGGGCGTGATTGGTGCCGTCGGTGTGGGCGTCAACGAGGTCGGGACGCTGGAGCGTTTCGCCCGCGATGCCGATTTCGACTGTTTCATGCTGGCCGGGCGCTACACGCTGCTGGATACGACAGCGCTGCCCGGCCTTCTGCCGACATGCGTCAGGAAATCGATCTCCATCCTTCTCGCATCGCCGTTTCATTCCGGCATCCTTGTCACCGGAGCGAAGCCCGGCGCCAAATTCTGGTACGCCGATGCACCGCAGGACGTGCTCGACCGCGTGGTACGCATGGAGCGTGTCTGCGCCACATACGGTGTGAGCCTGCAAGCGGCGGCGATCCAGTTTCCGCTGGCGCACCCGGCGATGGGCAGCATCGCCGCTGGCTACCGCAGCCCTGCGGAAGTGGCCCAGGCACTTGCCGCCTGCCGCGCGCGCATTCCTGCGGATTTCTGGGCGGAGATGAAAGCGGAAGGATTGATCGATCCGGCTGCGCCGACCCCCGCCGGAGACTGACAAGCAGCCAGAGAAAACACCAACAGGAGGAGCAGTCATGATCAGCAAGAGACGCGTTCTGGCAATGAAGGCCGGCATCGCTGCGCTGATGCTTGCGGCGGCATCGCAAGCTTCGGCGCAGACAACCATCACGTTCCGCTTCAATGACCCGGAAGCCCCGCAGATGCGGCTGGCGCTGGATGAGTTCGAGAAGCT
Source organism: uncultured Beijerinckiaceae bacterium (assembly GCA_964247205.1). Classification (GTDB taxonomy): domain Bacteria; phylum Pseudomonadota; class Alphaproteobacteria; order Rhizobiales; family Beijerinckiaceae; genus JADCCX01. The sequence continues at coordinate 1,059 of CAXTUM010000211.1, read as the reverse complement.
CAATCCCGACATCAAGGTGACGATGCAGCGCGTGAGCTGGGGCGATGCGCAGGCGCAGTTCCTGCGGGAGGCTGCCGTGGGGCAGGCGCCGGATGTGGCGCAGATCGCCTTCGTCTGGCCGCGCGCCTTTGGCCGTGCCGGCGCCTTGCGCCCGCTGGATGACCTGATCGCCAAGACCAACGTCGGCGTCGCCGGCTGGGAGAAGTTCGTCTCCAAGGATCTGGCCACAGGTGCGGACGGCAAGACCTACGCGATCCCCTTCACCACCGATACATTCGCCGTGATGTACAACAAGGACCTGGTGAAAGCGGCGGGCTTTGATACTTTTCCGACGACCTGGACCGGTCTGAAGGACCTGAGCAAGGCGGTGCAGGCCAGGACAGGCAAGACCGGCTTCGGGTTTCCGGCCGGAACATGCGGAACACCGACCATCTGGTTCCTGACCAATTTCTATATCTGGTCCAAGGGCTGGGCTTTCGTTGAACCGGCCGCCGACGGCAAGTTTGCTGTGGGCATCAAGCCCGAGCAGCTGGCCGAAGCCTTCAACTACTACAAGAGCTATCTCGATGAGGGGCACAATCCAAAAGCCAACCTCTCCATCTGCCTCTGGGGTGCGCCGGAACTGGTAGAAGGCATGGTCAACGGATCGATCGCCTTCGTCAGCGTGCCTGACGCCGTTGGCGTGCAGATCGTGGAGGCCTTCAAGCAGCGCAACCCGGGCAAGGACGTGCCTTTTGCCGCCGCCCCTCACCCGGCTGACGTCAACGGGTCAAAAACCTTTTTCGGCGGGCGGATGCTGGCCATCTCGGCCAATTCGAAGAACGTCGATGCGGGCTGGAAGCTCATCCGGTTTCTGACCACGCCCGAGCCGACCTTCACCAAATACTACACCAACTACGTGCAGCCGCAGGAACCGGTGATGAACTACAACCGGCTGCCGCCAGAGATCGCGCCCGGCTTCAGTGCCCAAATCAAGACAGCCCGCAGCTGGGGCCCCTACGCCACCGGACCGGTGGCAATCCCCTTCATGTGGAATGCCGTCGGGCGAGCGGCGGGGTC
>CAXTUM010000210.1:0-5510 GCA_964247205.1 uncultured Beijerinckiaceae bacterium | reverse complement strand
ATGCTTCATCATCTGATCAAAATTCTCGAAGAAGTCGCTGCGGATGACGATAATGTCGCGGCCGACATCGAAATTGGTCACGTACTGGCGGCCCGAGCCGAGACCGAAGTTGAACACGTCCGCTGTATCGGCCACTGTTTCATGGGCAAACAGCCGCACGTTGTCGAGCGAGACGCCGTAGCCATCGGCGGTTCCCGTGCCCGATAAGCTGAGACGGTTCATGTCAAGGCCGGTGTGACCTTCGACGACAAAGGAAAACTCCTGCATCGCCGTGCCGCCGGGCGTCACGGAGCCCATTTTCTGGCCATCCCAGTAGACATCCATGCTGTTGCCGGTGCGCGATGAAGCTGCATTGAAACTCAGCGTGTAGAACCGCCCCTCCTCAACACCGGAGATCTGTTGCGACATGCTGATATTGCCGCTGGAGGCATCCATATCGAGCCAGTATTTGCCATCGGCAGCCGCCACGCTGCGCAGGCCGCTGGTGTGCATCTCGAATGCGTTGGCGCCCTGTTTGGGCGTTCCAGCCAGCGTCCAGCCGTCGATCGCAAGCGAGCTGACGCCCCAGCTGTTGGTCACGGATGTCGCCGTCGTGACATTCTCGAATGAGCCGTTCTTGATGAGATTGCCGCCGACGGTCTTGGCAGCAACCGATGCCGTGCCTTCGAAGATGAAGCTGGACGGGCCAAGCTTAGACGCATCGGTCTGCGGGAACACCATCACTTCAGAGCCATTATGAAACTCGATGACCGTCGAACCTTCGCTCTGGTAGATGGCAGCCTTGGCCTGCAGATCAGCCCAGGACTTCGCCAGGTCGGGTCGGATGACGATGCGGTCAAAGCCGCTGTCGAAGTTGATGAAGAACTCGCGGCCCGAACCGGCGCCGAACTTGTAGGTATCGACGTTGACCGTGCCTTCGTTGATCGCATTGATGACAAAAGGAGCGCTGGTATCGGCCTTGACCGGATCGGGATTGCGCACCAGCGAGACGTCATCAAGCGAAACGCCGATGCCGTTGGCTGCTCCGGTGCCCACGAGGCGAATGGTGTTGGCGTCCGGACTGGCGTTGCCGGAAACCGTGAAGGAATAAGTCTGCATCATCAGGCTGTCCGGCACGATGCTGGCGACTTTCAGGCCGGCCCAGAACACATCGACGCCTTCACCCTTGCCGCTCGAAGCCAGTGTCACGAACAATGTGTATTGTTTCTCGGCCTCGACGCCTTCGACTGTCTGGCGGATCGCGATGTTGCCAGAAGAGGCATCCATGTCGAGCCAGCGGCTGCCATACTGCGTGGTTACGCCACGATGGCCGCTCTTGACGATCTCGAACCAGTTCGAGCCGTCCTTTTGCGTGCCCTCCAGCAACCAGCCCGGCATTGTCCGGACACCCCACCAGTCACCCTTTGCGGCAGCAGCGGCTTCGTCGAACAGCTCGAAAGAACCATTAACGACCAGATTTTCCGTTAGCGTGAGAGACACATGGCACCCGTTTTTTTGTTGTCCGGTTGCTATGCCCTCCCTTGTGTAAGAGGCTTCTTGCCTGATCGATTCAAATTTGAGCTAATTCGCACTGGGCGGTGGTAAAGCTGCGGGCTTGCTCAACCGCAACTTACCAGGCTGATTGAAAATCAGCGCTTTGCGCAAGACAGTGTTAATCCGTGCGTCCACTGGCGAGCCTTGAAAGCAGGACCAGCGCGGCAAGGCTGGCGAGAGAAGCCACCAGCGCCACCCAGATGACGCCCCTGATCCCGGCGCTCTCGATCATCAGGCTGAATGCCATGGGCGAAACGGCATATACAATCTGGGTTGGAAGGGTCAGCCGACCGAGGGTTGTAGCGTAGCCCTGAGACCCCAGCAGGACCAATGCGAGTGTGGCGCGGGCCACCGTCATAAGCCCAGTGCCGAAGCTGAAAAGTACGATGAACACAAGCGCGGCAGGCAGGCCGCTGCCGAACAGCAGCGCCAGAGACAAGCTTGCAGGAATCATCGCGCCCGCAGCAAGCGCACTTGTCATTGGCGAAAGACGGCCTGCCGAGAGAATGTCGGCACCCCGCGCCAGCAGCGTTGCAGGCCCCTTCATCGCAGCGACCCACACGGCGACCGCAGCACTCAGGCCGAAATCGGCAAAGATCGTGATGAGATGGAGATCAAGTCCCCAAGAGACAAAGCCGCTGCCTGCCATAGCTATGCCGATCAGCGCCGCAGCCCGTCGTCTCTTCTCCGGCGGAATCAGACCGATGGCCTCATCCTGCCGCAGATCCTGCCGTTCGTCAGCGCCAGTGCTTCTGGCGAGAAACTCCGCATGCAGCGGCAGGCAGACCAGCATGTGCAGCCCGGCGTAGAGAAAACAGGTGTTGCGCCATCCGATCTGCCCATCGAGCCACAGGGTCAGTGGCCAGAACACCGTGGCCGCCAGCCCGCCAAACAGCATGATGATAACGATGGCCCGCCGCGCGCCCTGCCCTGCCATCTGCGTCAATGCCGAGAACGCCGCGTTGGACATGGCGAGCGACATGCCGAAACCGAAGACGATCCACGCCAGGAAATAACTGGTCCAGCCCGTGCTGTTGCCGAGGATCAGCAGGCCCAGCGCCAGAAACAGCGAGCCCAGGGGCATGAACCGCCCCGCTCCCTGCCGGTCCATCAAGCGACCGACAGGCCAGGCAAGCAATGCCGCCACGACAAGCGTCACGCCGACGCCGGCAAAGATCATGGCATCGGAGAGGCCGAGTTCATCCGAGAACCGGTGCTTCAGCACGGCTGGAAGATAATAGGTGGTGCCCCACGATATCATCTGCGTCAGGCCAAGCGCGGGAATGGCGCGGCGAAGCGCGCTGCCTGGTCTTGCGGTTATGGTGATATCAGCCATGCGCCCCTGTCAGGCGCATACTTTAGGAAGGGATTCGCCCCGGCACACCAGCGGATTGGTGATCCGACAGATCGCTTTCGCTGATCACTCCCCCGCCAGCTTCAACCGCAACGTCTCGCCCTCCGCTTCCGCGATGTTCTTCAGTGTCTCGCGCGCGGCATCCGCCTCGCGCTGGCGGTTCCACATCGAGGCATAGATGCCCTTCTTCTTCAGCAAGGATGCATGCGTGCCGCGCTCCGCAATCAGCCCCTTGTCCAGCACGATGATTTCGTCCGCATTCACGACCGTAGACAGCCGGTGCGCGATGACGATGGTGGTGCGGTTGCGCGAAACGCCGTCCAGCGCTTCCTGGATTTCCATCTCGGTATGGCTGTCCAGCGCCGAGGTCGCCTCGTCGAGCACGAGGATCGGCGGTGCTTTCAGGATGGTGCGGGCAATCGCCACGCGCTGCTTCTCGCCGCCCGAAAGCTTGAGGCCACGCTCGCCCACCTGTGCCTCGTAGCCCTCCGGCAGTTGTGCAATCAGCCGGTCGATCTGCGCCAGACGCGCCGCTTCCTCGATCTGCTCCTTGGTGGCGCCATCGCGGCCATAGGCGATATTGTAGCGGATCGTGTCGTTGAACAGGACCGTATCCTGCGGAACCATGCCGATGCTATCGCGCAGGCTCTCCTGCGTCACCTTGCGGATATCCTGCCCGTCAATGCTGATGGAACCGGCGGAAATATCATAGAACCGATAGAGCAGCCGCGAGATCGTGGATTTTCCCGCCCCCGACGGCCCGACGATGGCCACCGTCTTGCCAGCCGGAACCTCGAAGCTGACGCCTTTCAGGATCGGCCTCTCCGGCATGTAGTGGAACGCAACATTGTCGAACTTCACCGCTCCGGCCACGACCTGCAGCGGCCTGGCATCCGGCGAGTCCTTCACCTCGGCATTTGTGCCGATGATATCGAACATCTTCTCGATATCGACCAGCGCCTGCTTGATCTCGCGGTAGACCATGCCCATGAAATTCAGCGGCTGGTAGAGCTGGATCAGCATGGCATTAACCAGCACGAAATCGCCCACCGTGTTGCGTCCTGCCGCCACATCCATCGCCGACATCGCCATGCAGGCTGTGAGGCCGATCGTGAAGATGACGGCCTGCCCCGAGTTGAGGATCGCGAGCGACGTATAGCTCTTGGTGCTGGCCTTCTCATACGTGGCCATGGAGCGGTCGTAGCGGGCGTTCTCGCGCTTCTCCGCACCGAAATACTTCACCGTTTCGAAGTTCAGCAGGCTGTCCACAGCCTTGGTATTGGCGTCCGTGTCGCTGTCGTTCATCTGGCGGCGGATGCCGATGCGCCAGTTCGTGGCGCTGATCGTGAACCAGAGATAGCCCGCAATCATCACCGTGATGACGGCCACGTAGCGCCAGTCAAAGGCGAAAAAGAACACCGCGCAGACCAGCCCGAATTCGATGATCGTGGGGATCAGGGTCAGCAGCGCCATCCGCGACAGTTCCTCGATGCCGCGCCGCCCGCGCTCCAGCACGCGCGTCAGGCCGCCGGTCTTGCGCTCCAGATGGAAGCGCAGCGACAAGCGGTGCATGTGCTCGAACGTCTGGTTGGCGAGACGGCGCACCGCATGCATCGACACCGCCGCGAAAACGCCGTCGCGAAGCTGCTGGAAAAGGGCCATGCCGACCCGCGCCAGACCGTAAAGCACGGTGGCAACAACTGGTGCGCCGATAACCCACGGCAGAACCTCAGATGCAGTGACTGCCCCGCCCTTCTGGCTGATGGCCACCAGCGCATCGGTCGCCCATTTGAAAGTAAACGGCACCGAAATGGTGATCAGCTTGGCGATCAGGATCAGCACGAAGGCAATCATCACCCGGATCTGCAGGTCGCGGCGGTCTGATGGCCACAGATAGGGCCACAGCATCACCAGCGTTCCCAGCATGCTGGCATTGGGATTGAACGCATTCTGCGGCTTGCTGGGTGCGGCAACCGGCGCAATCGCCGGATCGTTCCCGGACTGGGAGGCGGACATGAAGGACTTTCTAATCTGCGGTCTCCTGACCATATAGGTTCTCGAACTGATTCATGCAGCAGCCAATTCATGCAATTCGCCGGTCATTTTGCACCCGGTTACGATATCGTCCCACAGGAGCCTTCATGTCCCTCTCGATCTGCGTCTATTGCGGCTCCGGCGCTGGCCGCGATCCCCGCTATCTCGCTGCCGCTGAGATATTGGGGCGCACCATCGCCGCATCCGGCCACAATCTTGTCTACGGCGGCGGAAACGTCGGCCTGATGGGGGCCGTGGCGAAGGCGGTCAAGGATAACGGAGGCGCCGTGACCGGCATCATCCCGCATTTTCTGCTGACCAAGGAAAAGCTGAAAGCCGATGCCGACAACATCATTCTCGTCGATGACATGCACGAGCGGAAAATGCAGATGTTCGAGAGATCGGACGCCTTCGTGGCCCTGCCCGGCGGTATCGGCACACTGGAGGAGCTGGTGGAGCAGATGACCTGGGCGCAGCTGGGCCGCCACGGCAAACCCATCGTCATTGCCGATATTGCCGGGTTCTGGCGTCCCTTCATGGATATTCTGGCACATATGCGCATGGAAGGCTTCATCCGCGACGGCCTTGA
>CAXTUM010000209.1:0-5511 GCA_964247205.1 uncultured Beijerinckiaceae bacterium | reverse complement strand
AGCCTCGGCAAACCAGCCGATTTCTTCATCGACGCCGAGCGCATCGGTGACAATGTCACGCCGCCGGTCGGCATCGACGCACGGGAAATGATCGCACGCATTCCCAACAATCATTTGCAATATGCTGTCACATGGTTTGCCTTTGCCCTGACGCTGATCGGCGTTTTTGGTTTCTTCGCCTACGGGCGCATCAAGGCTGCGGAGGGCCCCTGACATGACCAATCCCGTGCTCGTCGAGGTCACGCGCGGCGGTATCGCAGAGTCGGAGCATCGCGGCGCGGTCGCCGTTGTCGATGCCTCGGGCAAGGTCGTGCTGGCGCTCGGCGATATCGACCGGCCCATTTTCCCCCGCTCCGCCATCAAGGGCCTGCAGGCAATCCCGCTGATCGAGAGCGGTGCCGCCGACAAATACGCGCTGACCGATGCCGAGATCGCCCTGGCCTGCGCCTCCCACAACGGCGAAGCCCGCCATGTCGTGACAGCGGAAGGCATGCTGCGCAAGGCAGGCCGCGATCTCTCCGCGCTGGAATGCGGCGCACAACTGCCCATGCGCGCCAATGCCTATGTACCACTGGTGAAAGCAGGCATCAGCGCAACCGCGCTGCATAACAATTGCTCGGGCAAGCACTCCGGGTTCATCTGCGTGGCCTGTGCCAGCGGGAAAGATTCTGCAGGATACGTCAAACCGGATCATCCAGTCATGCGCGAGGTCACTGCCGCCGTAGCCGATATCACAGGTTACGCGCTGGGTGATGCGGCATGCGGCACGGACGGCTGCTCGAGCCCCGCCTTCGCCGTTCCCTTGCGCGCCATGGCCCACGGCTTCGCCCGCTTCGGCACGGGACACGGTCTTGGACCCAAGCGTGCGGCAGCCGTCGTCCGCATCCGCAAGGCAGTCGCGGCATCGCCCTTCCACGTGGCAGGCACGGGCCGTTTTGACACCATCGCGATGGAGGCCCTGCGTGAGCGCGCTTTCATGAAGGTGGGCGCGGAAGGTGTCTATTGCGCAGCGCTGCCAGAGCTTGGCTTCGGCATTGCGCTTAAATGCGATGACGGCACCACACGCGCCGCAGAGGTAATGATGGCGGCCTTATTGACGCGGTTTCTGGCTCTGGCGGATTCAGAACGTGAAGCGCTTCAACCATTGCTTCAACCCGCGCTGACCAACTGGAACGGCATTCATGTGGGGGATATCAGGGCCAGCGGGGCGCTCAGCGCACTACATTTTCCGCCAGCCTGATCTTCGGCCAGTCCTTCGCCCCTGTCACCGCCAGATCGCCCGTTGCCAGCTTCTGCCACTGCATGCCGACAATGGCCTGCTTCTTCATGCCCGAAATCGTGTTGCCAACGACAGTCGCATGGCCAGCGTTGGGTGCAACCGAAATCTCGATGCCGACACCGCAATCGCGGATCGTGTTGCCCGATGCCGTGACATCGCGGAGGGATGGCCCCCAGCCCAGTTGCATGCCAACCTTCTCCGCCTGATCGATGATATTGCCTGCTATCGCCGCATCACCCTCGACAAAAATGCCGCGTCCGCCGCCAACCTCGCCATTGCCCGGATGCTTGCCCATCCGGATATTGCGGATGACATTGCCATTGACCGCCGCGAGCCTGCCGCCGTGATCGGCAAAGTTGGTTACCTCGATGCCCACCCAAGCCCCGTCCACGATGTTCCCGGTGATCGAGGTGCCATCGAACCCGAATTCCGAATAGAGCGCCGTCTCGCCGCAGCCCATGACGTTGTTGTTCGCCACCGTGACATTGCTGCCCCCGTTGTTGCGCACCGCCGTAAACGCGGCCCTGCGGATGATATTGCCCTCCGCGATCACGCCGCCTGCGCGGTAGAGCCCAATGGCGTTGCCATATTCGCCAGTGCCGGGCGCATTGGCCCGTGTATCGAGAATGCGGTTGGCTCTTATAATCGTGCCGTCGTCACCCTTGACGGAGCGCCAGACCATGATGCCGTTCTCGCCCGAGCGCTCGACGACATTGCCGTCGATCACGAGACCCCGGCTGTCCAGCGCAAACAGCGCGCCGCGCCCGTTGTCACGCAGCGCATTGCCGGTGATGCGCCCGCCGCAGCGCTCCAGCGCCAATCCGTTGCCGCCGAAACGCTCGACGGTGCAGCCATCAATGCGCAGATCAGCCACATCGCGGAACTGCAGCAGGCCATGATCCCGGCCGCCAGACTTTGCACCGCCATCGAACACCACGCCTTCCAGAGTCAGCCGCAGGATTTTCTCGGCAACGAAGAGAGGTCCCTCCCCGATCAGCGTGATGCGCGAGCGACCGCGCGATCCCGTGAGATGCGCGCCATCCGGCAATCGTATCTGGCTGGACAGTGTCAAACCAGCAGGAACCTGCCACGGCCGCCCGCGCGCGGTAGCGTCATCGATCTCGCGCTGGATGCGTTGCGTATCCTGCTGTGCATGCAGCAGGTTGGCAGACAGGATCTGCGCAGGCAGTGCCATTCCAGCACTGATCAGGCCCAATATGGCACGGCGTGTGTGGATCATGGATGGCGAGGTGCAAAGGCGGGGCCAAAGGCCCGTCAGTTGCGTGCTGACAGCTTTCAGTGAAAGCGGAGGTTCGACCTGCTGAGCTGGCTGACAGACGTGCACCCCATGAGTTTCATATCCCTCACCAGTTCCCCCTTCAGCAATCCCAGAGCCCGGTCGACGCCTTTCTGGCCAGCTGCCGCCAGCGGATAAAGATAAAAGCGCCCGAGACCAACGGCTTTGGCACCCAGCGACAATGCCTTCAGCACATGCGTGCCGCGCTGCACGCCGCCATCCATCATGATGTCGGTGCGGTCGCCGACAGCATCGACAATTTCCGCAAGCTGGTCGAAGGCGGAGCGCGATCCATCGAGCTGTCGACCGCCGTGATTGGAGAGCACGATGCCCGTACAGCCGATATCGACGGCACGCCGAGCGTCTTCCACCGACATGATCCCCTTGAGGCAGAACGGGCCGTTCCAGCGCTTGACCATGGCAGCCACGTCATTCCAGTTCAGCGAGGGCTCAAGCATCTCGGTGAAATAGCGCCCAATCGACAGAGCGCTGCCACCCATATCGATATGCTGGTCAAGCTGCGGCAGCTTGAACCTTTCATGCGTTATATAGTTGAGCCCCCACATTGGCTTGACAGCGAACTGCATCATTCCGCCAAGCGTCAGCCGGAAAGGGATGGAAAAGCCAGTGCGCAGGTCACGCTCTCGGTTGCCACCCGTAATGCTGTCCACTGTCAGCATCATGACATCAACGTCGGCGACTTTTGCCTTTTCCATCATGGCATTGTTCAGGCCACGGTCCTTATGGAAATAGAACTGATAGCATTGTGGCGTCTTGTGAGCAGCGCGCAACTCCTCAAGACTGACAGTCCCCAGCGACGACACACCGAACATCGTGCCGTATTTGTCGGCAACCGCCGCTACCGCCCGTTCCCCCCGGTGATGGAAAAGGCGTTGAAGCGCTGTCGGCGACAGATACACCGGCAATTCCAGCCTCTGGCCCATTACCGTTACGGAAAGATCGACTTCCGAGACTCCGCGCAGGACATTCGGCACCAGATCGCAGGATGAGAAACTGTCGGTATTGCGCCTGTGCGTGCTTTCATCGTCAGCCGCACCATCGATGTAGTGGAAAATCGGACCCGGCAGCCGCCGCCGCGCCAGCTCCCGAAAATCGCTAAAATTATGGCAATCCGTCAGACGCATGATTGTCCCAGGGTTGAATTCTTGGATGTCTTTCCTCTATAATTTGTCTGATGACCTGACAAATGGAATCTTTTGATATGACTCTCGACAAACGCCTCAAACGACCGGAACGTCTCGCAGACGGCATCGTTTCCGACGTGCTTCAGTCCATCAGCGAAGGCCGCAGTGCGCCGGGAGAGAAACTTCCGACAGAGTCGGAGATGGCGGCGGAGTACGGCGTCTCCCGGGCGGTCGTCCGGGAAGCCATTGCGCAGCTCAAAGCCGACGGTATGGTCGCAGTCCGGCAGGGCGCGGGCGCCTACATCGCTGAAACGCCTGGAGCTGCAAGTTTCAAGATAGCTGCAATAACCGGGCTGGACGGGCCAAGGCTTCGCCATCTCTTTGAGTTGCGCCTCTGCGTGGAAGGGGCCGCAGCCTCTCTCGCAGCAGCGCGCCGACAGGCAGACGACCTGATCGAGATCGAAGGTTGTCTCGGGAGAATGCAATCGGCTCTGGAACTTGGTCGCGATGGCAGCCATGATGACGGCCTGTTCCACGAGGCCATTGCAAAGGCCTCGCACAACCCGGAACTGGCGCGCTTCGTAGGTTTTCTGGGTCATGCATTCGATGCAACCCGAAAGCCGTCATGGACAGCTCAGGGCCGCGCAATTGGCTTGGCAGAGACGGCAGCGGAAGAGCATGAGGCGATCTTCAGGGCCATCACGGCAGGCGACAGCGATCTTGCACGACAGGCCTCAGAAAATCATATCCGGAATTCAGAAAAGCGCACATTCAGCAAGTTGTTGTGATTCCCGACGGCCCGGAATTCAGGGGACGTGGGCACCCCGAACTTTCCGCAAGTCCGCCAGCACCGCCGCCAGCGCTACTTCCCCTGCCCGCTTCAAATCCCCCGGCGTCGGACGCGCCAGCTTCTGGGAACCCTTGCGACGCATCATCCGTCTTGGCCGCGGCACGTGCACGAAGATAGCGGGCACACCACTCTCCAGCGCGGTCCAGAGCAGCGCGTTGCAGAGATAATCCCCGGCATCGCGCGAGACCGTGGCTGACAGGCCGGCCGGCCGCATCCGGGACGTCAGCAAAACGGGATTGATCGTGCTGTTGCGAAAATGCGGACCACAATGTGTCAGTTGCCGCACCTTGGGATTGCGACCATCGGCATCAGTCCGCAGCACATTAGCATGGTTCACGGCGCGTGCCTCAGGTGTGATTTTCCTCCTGCGTCCTGCCAGTCCGAACATCAGAATAGCATCCGGCTGGCATTGCCGGATCGTGTCAGCGAAGGCCGGCAGCATACCCCATTCCGTCGGCAGAAACCGCCCCAGAAGCTCAACGCCTGCGAAGCGCTGGCACCGTGAGCGCAGCAGGTGCCGGACAATCGCCATGGTCGGGTTCGACGGCGCGCCGGGAAAGGGGCCGAAGCCGGTGATGAGGATGCGGGTCATTCTGCCGTCAACCGCGCCACCATCGCGTCCTGCAGCCTGCGCACCGCAACGATCTTCAGCCTATTGTCCGGCACCGCTGCATTGCGCGTCACAAGCGTCCCTTTGGGAATGCGCTGCGTCACCACCGCCCCATGCGCCAGGCCAATGGGCAGTGCATTCTTCGCCACGGCATCCAGCCGCTCCAGTGCAAAGCCCCGATAACAGGTCTCGCCGATGGCATCCAGGGTTTCGCCCGGCTCGATATCGCGCTTGGTCATGCAGCCCACTTCGCCGGACGGCACGGGCAGTGATACCATCTCGGTCGTGCCGAAGATCGCGGCGGCTGCGGCGGTCAATGGCACTTCCAGC
>CAXTUM010000208.1:0-5530 GCA_964247205.1 uncultured Beijerinckiaceae bacterium | reverse complement strand
GTTCTGCCCGAATGGATGACGCCGGATGGAAAGTCACTGATGGCGCAGACGCTGTTCTCCGCCGCCCACGGCATCGTTGTGCTGGCGCTGGACCGCAAGCTTGTGGACGAGTTCGACCGGGGCCGGACCGCGAAGCAGTTGCAATTGCTGGTGGAGGGTGCTGCTCGCAGCCTCAGGGCTTGACCAGAACCGCACTCAGCCAATCCTTCACTTGCGTGAACCACACCGGATTGGTGTGGTGATCACCTTGATGCAGGCACAGCGCCACCGGCTTGCCGCTGGCGCAGCCATCCTCGAAAACACAGGCCAGCTCGCCCCGCTGCTCGCGGCGGGACTTTCCGGTCTCGCAGCTGTTTGTCATCCGCATGGTAGCAAGCGCCATTGAGACATCGCCCTGCTTCCAGCGGTCACGCAGGTTGCGCCCGCCCATCGGCATCACCGGATCATTGATACCGTGGATATGCAGCATCGGCCTTTTTGGTGCGCCGCACTCCTTCGGCATCGGTTGCCACCAGACGCCTGCGACCGGCATGAAGGCTGCAAATCGCCCGTCCCCTTTGCAGGCCAACTCCCACACCACGGAGGCGCCCTGACTAAAACCGGAGGCAACGATGCGGCTGCGATCTATCGGGAATTGCTTTTCAAGATCATCCAGCATGGCCCCCATGAAGGCCAGTTCATCCCGCCTGCCCTCCCCAGGCGATCCTGGCGTTGACCAGCTGTCGCCAAGCCCCTGCGGTGCCACCAGCATGAAGCCCATGCCATGCACGGCATCCGACAGCTCTTTGTAGTTCACGATTTCCAAAGCAGTTGCACGATGACCATGGACAAAAACAAAAGCGCCAATCGGCGCTTTCCCATCCCAGCCCGGCGGCGGATAGACCCGGTATTCGGCATTCTCGCCGAAGCGGCAAGCTTCCATGGGAGCACAGGCGGATGCAGGAATCCACCAGAGAAGTGCTGTTAGAGCCGTGAAAAAGCGGAACACCATTGCATCAGTCTTCTGGACAGCGGGCCAAAGATCAATTCACAACACCGTGCGGTATATTTCGCGGTGGATGACTGCTGGTGAACGCTTGCGGAGCATCCCAATCCTTTCCGAATCATGGTCTCAGGAAATGATATCCGCCATGCTTGGAAGCCTTGCCCGTGATCGCCACACTCTCCGTTTTCTCCGGCCCCATGTTCGCGGGAAAAACCACGTCTCTCATCGGTGCGGTCAATGCAGCTGTGACAGCCGACCATGGGCCCGTCGTGATCGTCAAGCCCGCCATGGACAACCGCTACGCCGAGAATGCCATCGTCACGCATGACGGAGTGGCGCATGTCGCGGTGCCGGTGTCATCCGCCCACGACGTCTTTGCGGCAGTAAGCGCAGCGTCGGACAACGGTTCGCCTGTGCAACTCTTCGCCGACGAAGTGCAGTTCATGGACAAACCGTATTTCGACGGTGATTTCCATATCGTGGTGCACACGCTGCTGCAGGCAGGTCACACCATCACCTGTGGCGGATTGGATCTCGACTGGCGCGGCCTGCCCTTCGACGTGACTGCGCGGCTGCTCGCCATGGCAGACCACGTGACGAAGCTGACGGCCCGCTGCGCTGTGACGGGCGAGAAGGCGCAGAAGACCTACAAGCGCGTGGTCGATGATGCCCGTGTCGCTCTGGGTGCGGCAGAGACGTATGAGCCCCGCTCCAACAGCGCCTGGGAAGGTGTGGAGCGGGAAGTACGCAAAGTGCGCGTGATCGGATAGACCCTGCGATAGCTTCCCAGCAATCCCGGGATGTGCAAATCTGCTGGCTACGGTCAGTTTTGCATAAGCCAACTACGGGGGTAGCGGCGTGCGTGAAGTATCCACCGAAGACGTGTCGAGAACCGCATGACACAGTCTGAAATCAACAACCGCCAGAATAGCTCACGACATGCTGTCAATGACAACCCTTCGCCGTGGAGGGCACTCGGCGTTCTCACTGCCGCGCGTGCCGCCATGGGATTCCAGTTCCAATCCCTGGCCTCTGCCGCTCCCGAACTGACAAAGGGCCTCGGGCTATCGCAGACCGATCTGGGCGCTTTGATCGGGCTTTACTTCCTGCCGGGCGTTTTTCTGGCGCTGCCCGGCGGTGCGCTTGGACGTCGCTTTGGTGATCGCAGAATGGTCATGGCGGGCCTGCTCCTGATGATCACGGGCGGGCTTGCAGCCAGCATGGCGACCGGCTTTGTTTCGCTGGCCGTTGCACGGACGCTCGCAGGTATTGGCGGCGTGCTGCTCAATGTGCTGATGTCCAAGATGGTGATCGACTGGTTTGCAGGCCGGAAAGACCTGTCACTGGCCATGGCGATCTTCGTCAACTCGTTCCCGATTGGCGTAGGCCTCGCCATTGCCATTCTGGGGCCACTTGCGACCGCTGCCGGCTGGACGACAGCACTTGCCGCAACATCAGGACTGGCAACTGCGGCGCTGGTTCTGCTCGCTCTCAGCTATAGCCCGCATCCCAATGATCGCGCAGTTGTTTCTGCAACGGCAACCACAGGGATATCAGCACGCGAGACAATTCTGGTCTGCATCGCCGGAAGCATCTGGGGCATTTTCAATGGCGGGTTCTCCGTAATGTTCAGTTTTGCGCCTGCAATGCTCGCACAGAGCGGGATTGCACCCGTCACAGGTGGCTTGATTGGCGCTGCTGCTACATGGCTGTTGGTGGCATCCGTGATTGCGGGTGGTTTTCTGGCGCAAAGGGAAATTGCGCCTGCAACACTGATGGCAACAGGTGCTGTCGTATGGAGCGGATGCCTTGCCACCATCGCTCTGGGCGGCGGGCTCTCAGCCCCTGCACTGCTCCTCGCCGGTCTGACCATGGGTTTGCCGGTTGGCGTTATCATGTCGCTTCCCGCCACGGCACTAAGGCCCGAAAGCCGTGCTCTTGGCATGGGGCTATTCTACACGTGGCTCTACATCGGCCACGGCCTGATCCCGCCGATTGCGGGGCGGATGCAGGACGCCACGGGAAGTCCAGCAGCGCCGTTGTACCTCGCTGCGGCACTGGTTTTCACCATGCTCCCACTTTATTGGGCCTTCCGATGGGGTTCAAACCGCAGTACGGCTTGAGGCCGGGCTCAGGCCACCATGCGCCGCCGCTCCGTCACCACCTGATCCGCCATCTTCCCGTTCACTTCCGCCAGATGGTCGAACCTTTGCGTGAACGAGCCGACGCCTGCCGTGGCCGAGCGCAACTCGATGATCAGCCCGCCCATCTCGCCCTCCGGCACCAGCGCCTGCACGATCTCCCATCCGGTCCAGCCCTCGCGCGTGGCGTAACCCAGAATCTGGCCGCGCCGGGCTGATACCAGCTGCGAAGCCTTCGCCAGCCCGTCCGTCGGCACCATGATCTCGACCGCGAGCACCGGCTCCAGCAGCACGGGCCGCGCCTGCGGCAAGGCTTCCTCCACCGCCAGCTTGCCCGCCAACTGGAACGCCATGTCAGAGGAATCGATCGAATGGTAGCTGCCGTCGGTCAGCACCACAGCCACATCGACGACAGGAAAACCGAGAGGCCCGCGCATCAGCGCCGCACGCGCCCCCTCCTCCACGCCGGGGAAATACTGCCGCGGCACTGCGCCTCCCGTGATGGTTTCGTGGAAGGTGATGCCCGCGCCGCGCTCCAGTGGTTCGAGTGTGAGCACGCAATCGCCGAACTGGCCATGCCCGCCAGACTGCTTCTTGTGTCGTCCCCGCGCCGAAACCTTGTCACGGATCGTTTCGCGGTACGCCACCACAACCTTGCTCTCGCTGACGGGAATGCCGAAGCGCTGGTGGATGCGCTCCAGCGCGACGCGCAGGTGCATCTCGCCCTGCCCGCGCAGCGTCATCTCTCCGCCTTCCGCCGCCTGCTCGATCACGAGCGCCGGATCCTCGTCCTCCAGTTTCTGCAGGGCGGCGGACAGCTTCACATCATCCTTGCGGTCGATGGCGTGCAGCACGGTCGCCATCACAGGCGGCTGCGGGACGATGGTTGCGACTGGATGCGGTCTCGATTTTGTCGCACCGACGGCGGCTCCGGTCGCGGCGCTGTCCAGACGCCCGAAAGCGATGATATCGCCAGCCGCCGCATGGGTCACACGCATCAATCCCTGGCCAAGCAGCCGGGAAATACCTGCGATGCGCTCATCCCTGCCGCCGGATACCGCAACCGTATCGCCATCCGTGAAACGGCCCGACAGCACGCGCGCCACCGAGAGTTTGCCGCCGTGCGCGGTGTGAACCGTGCGGATCACCTGTGCCAGCGGCTGGGAGGCTTCTGTATTCACAGAAAGGCGCTTCAGCGTCTCGGCCAATCCCGGCGTCTCATGCCGAAGCGCCTTCAGCAACCGCGTGACGCCGTTACCCTTGAGCGCTGCACCGATCAGAACGGGCACCACATGGCCCTCGCGCAGATCGCGGGCGAGATCGTCGTAAATCACGTCCTTCGGCGGGTCCATTTCGTCGATCAATGCCGCCATGATGGCGTCGTCGTAGTCCGCCAGACGCTCCAGCATCGTGAAACGCGCTTCCTTCTCGCGCGGCAGTTCCTCCATTGGAATGTCGGTGCGCGCGCTCTCGGCATGCTCGCGGTAAATATAGGCGCGTTCGGTCGCGAGATCGAGGTAGCCCGTGGCGACGCCGCGCCGCCAGATCGGAATCTGGCGCAAAAGCAACGGCGTACGGGATGCGGGCTGCAACAGGGACAGGGTTTCGCGCACCCGGGTCGCAGCCGTGTCGATCTTGTTCAGGAACAGAAAACGCGGAATGCGCAGGTCTTCCAGTTCATGCAGGATGACCTGCAGCGCCGGGATTTTCCGCTGGTCGGCCTCGCAGACCACGATCGCTGCATCGCACAAAGGCAGCGCCGCCCGCATGTCGTGCAGGAACTCGACCGAGCCCGGACAATCGATGAAGGTGAAATGATCGGTCATGTATTCGACTGTCGCCATGTTCGGCTCGACCGACATGGCATGCGCACGGGCTTCTGCGCTGCTGTCGCCCGCGCTGGAGCCATCCGCCACGCTGCCCGGCCTTTGCAAGGCGCCTGTCCGGGCCAGAATGCTTTCGAGCAGCGTGGTCTTGCCGCTCTGGAAGGGGCCGACGATAGCGATGGTCATGCGCCGACCGCCCTTCGGCCCCGCAGGTTCTCTGCCCGAAAATTCTCTGCCGTTATTGCTGCCGTTGAGACTGGCCATAGTTAGCCCTCCGTCAGGAGACCGGGGGATTCCGGTCTGATGGCGGCCCGGGGCCGGAGGGCGGCGTCACGCCAGAGGGTTCAGAAGAGGCGCGAAAGCCGCCGCGGCAAGAGGGCCGCTGAACGTGTTCAGACTTTCACGGGTAGAACGGAAAGGCAATCCCCTTGAGCGGCGGGATCGGCCTCACTGCTGCGCAAGCCGAAGTCAGTCGTTGATGGTCCAGCTCGCGACCTTGCAGATATTGATATTCCGCCGGACGACAGTAGCGCCGCCCTGGAATGTCGCACGCAGGTCGAAGACGCAATAACCGGTCC
>CAXTUM010000207.1:0-5546 GCA_964247205.1 uncultured Beijerinckiaceae bacterium | reverse complement strand
CGAACATGCCACACCTATCCCGCGACCCATGCGCGGCTCCATCCGCCTCACACCTCAGGCGCTGACCGGTGCGAGCTTTACGCTCGACGATGCTGGCCTGCACCATTGGCGGCCCATCGCGCCGGCGTGCCGGATCGAGGTGGAATTCGACGAACCCGGATTGCGCTGGAGCGGTTCCGGTTATCTCGACAGCAACCGGGGCGAGCGCCTGCCCGAGCATGATTTCGTCGACTGGGACTGGTCCCGCTCGCCTGCCCGCGACGGTACGGCGGTCCTCTATGACCTGCGCAGGCGTGAAGGCGGACGCAAGGTGCTGGCGCTGAATATCGACCCCAGCGGCAAGGTTTCCGATTTCGCGCCGCCTTCGCAGCGGAAGCTTCCGCAAGGCCGCATCTGGCGCGCTCATCGCGCGATCCAGTGCGAGGATGGTTTTGCACCGGAGGTGATGGAGACGCTGGAGGATACGCCGTTCTACACCCGCTCCATTGTCAGGACGAAGCTGATGGGCGAGACCGTCACCAGCTTCCATGAAAGCCTGATGCTCGACCGCCTTATCAACCCTGTCGTGCAGCAGATGCTGCCGTTCCGCATGCCGCGCTGGACGCGGTGATGATCACCACTTGCCCAATATCATCTCCAGTCTATTCTTGCCGCCCTGAAACACCGGAAAGCACATGCCCCTCGCCCCCGCAGCCATAGAATCCAGCGCCGATCACATCCTTTCCGCGCTCACCGGCTGCAGATCCATTGCACCGCTGACCGATACGCCCCAGGGGCTGTCCCTGTCCGACGCCTACCGCATCTCCCGCGCTGTAACGGCTCGCCGCGTTGCGCGGGGCGAGCGTCCTGTCGGTCGCAAGATTGGCTTCACCAACCGGATGATCTGGGACGAATACGGCGTGCATCATCCGATTGACGGGCCGATGTATGACACCACGGTTTCCGATGTGTCCGGCAAGCATTCGTCTTTCCCCCTCTCGGCTTTCGTGGAACCGCGGATTGAACCGGAGATCGTGCTGGGTCTTGTCGCTGCGCCAGCAGCCGAGATGGACGAGGCGGCCCTGATGTCCTGCATCGGCTGGATGGCGCATGGCTTCGAGATCGTGCAGTCGCTGTTTCCGGGCTGGCGCTTTTCAGGCGCCGACTGCGTGGCCGCTTTCGGACTGCATGGCGCGCTGATCTGTGGCCCAAGGCAGACAATTCTCGCGCGTGACCGCGCATCAGCGCTGGATGCATTGACCCGGTTCTCGATCAGGCTGCATTGCAACGGCAATGTGATGGATACTGGCCAAGCCGCCAACGTGCTGGGCGGGCCTGTCTCGGCGCTGCTGCATCTCGTCAGGGCCGTTGCGCAAGAGCCGGAAGCCGCACCTCTGGCTGCAGGCGATATCATTACGACGGGAACCGTCACCCGCGCCTTTCCAGTCTCGGTCGGCGAGCGTTGGACGACGCAGATCGACGGCATCCGCCTGCCTGGCATGGATGTGACATTCACGGCCTGACACCCTTTGCGGGTTGACCTTGCGCCCTCCACGTGGGAACGGGCGCGACCCTCAGTCTGACCAGCCCCGGAAATGCTTCCATGTCTCGCGCGCAATATGATGTTCTCGGCATCGGCAATGCCATTGTCGACCTGATCGCCCAGGCAGAGGAAACGTTCCTCATCCGCGAAACGATCCAGAAGGGCGGCATGACGCTGATCGACGAGCCGCGCGCCGAACATCTCTACAGCGCCATGGGGCCCGCCACCGTTGCGTCAGGCGGTTCGGCCGGCAACACCATGGCCGGCATCGCGTCCTTCGGCGGCAGGGGCGCCTATTTCGGCAAGGTCCGGGATGATGAACTCGGCCGCCTGTTCCGCCATGACATCAAGGCGATCGGCGTTGATTTCTCCAGCAGCCCCTCCACCAGCGGCCCTGCCACCGCCCGCTGTATCATCCTGGTAACCCCGGATGGCGAGCGCTCGATGAACACCTATCTGGGGGCCTGTACGAAGCTTGGCCCCGAGGATGTGGACAAGGCCACGGTCGAGGCTGCCGCAGTCACCTATCTCGAAGGCTACCTCTGGGATCCCCCCGCCGCCAAGGAAGCTTTCCGGAAGGCCTCCGATATTGCCCATGCCGCCGGACGTCGCGTGGCGCTCACGCTATCCGACAGTTTCTGTGTGGACCGGTACCGTGCCGAATTCCTCGATCTGATGCGCTCTGGCGTGGTCGATATCGTTTTCGCAAACGAGTCCGAACTGAAATCGCTCTACACCACGGCTGATTTCGACAGCGCTGCCGCCGCCATACGCAACGATGTGGCGCTCGCCGTGGTGACCCGCTCCGAGCAAGGCGCATTGGCAATGACGCGCAGCGAGACGGTTGCGGTACCGGCCTATCCCATAGAGAAACTCGTGGACACCACGGGCGCTGGCGATCTCTTCGCCGCAGGCTTTCTGTATGGCGTCACTTCGGGGCGAGACAACCGCGAGGCTTTGCGACTCGGTGCGCTGGCGGCAGCGGAGGTCATTTCGCATGTGGGCCCACGGCCTCTCGTGAGTTTGAACCAGTTGGCCCTGGACAACGGACTGGCCTAGACATTCATCACGGGCCGCGCATCAGGTGCTGCCCAGACCTGCAAGCGCCCCTGCCTGCGCCCCACCGCCATGTCATCGAAACCATAATGACGTGCCAGACTGGCGAGTGCGAGCTTCACCACCACCTTTGCTGACCGGGCTGGCCACCCCCGGTCATGTTCAATAGCTTCCAGTCCCTTGCAGAAGCCACACAGGTCGAACAGCAGGCCAGAGAATTCCGGCCCGACAGCCCGCAAGGCCTGATCAACCCGCTGCCGCGCCGCCATCGCGGCTTCAGACGGGTTGAGGCGGCTGCCCTGATCCGAGCGGTCCACGCGTGTCTGACCGGACCAGTCCATTGTCACTTTGGGCAGCATGCCGGCAAAGGTCATATCCGCCCGCAGCCGCTCGCCTGCGGCAAAGGCAGCCGCGCCGATCATTCCCTCGCCCGTCTTGTCCTTGCGGCGGAACATCCACAGCAACGGATTGTCGTCTCCCGCAGTGTCAGCCGTTCGCCCATGAGCGAGCGGTTCGGCCAATCCCTTGCGGTCTCTGGCTTTGCGGTTGGGTTTGCTGCTGATCGTGCTGGTGCGCGGCATCGGATACTCCTTGTCAAAAATAGGAATATCATCTTTATATAGGAATACAAGGCAGAATTGGCGGTCTTGCCTGTCAAAAAAAACGCCGCCCCGAAGGACGGCGTCAAAAGCTGTTCGATGACGGCAGGCTCAGCGGCGGCCGGCGCGCTTGCGCTTCTGGCCAAGGCCCATTTCCTTCGCGAGACGCGAACGGGCCTCTGCATAGTTCGGCGCAACCATCGGATAATCCGAGGCAAGACCCCACTTCTCGCGATACTGCTCGGGCGACAGGTTGTACATCGTGCGCAGATGGCGCTTCAGCGATTTGAACTTCTTGCCGTCTTCAAGGCAGATCAGATAATCCGGCGTGATAGACTTCTTGGGACTTACCGCCGGTTTTGCGGGCTCCAGAGGTGCGATTGCGACACCCGTGCCGACGCGTGACAGAGCGGAAAAGACCTCCCCGATCAAACCTGGAACATCCCCCGCCGAAATAGCATTGTTGCTGACATAGGCAGAGACGATATCTGCAGTCAGTTCGATCAGTCCGTTCTGCTCATCCGAAATAGCCATTTTATTCTTTTTCCCGTTGACGACGCCAGCACCGAAATGAAAATTGGACGTCTTTTGATCTTGCAAAACGGCGGATCAGTAACAGCCGCCAGTTGCTTCGGCTAATCCGGCATACGCGATTTTTCATGGATTGCAAGAAAAAGCGCTTGATCAGGATGAATATTTCGAAGGAGTGTTTTATACTTCCCGCTGTGAGCATTGGTGCGGGTTACCGGTATCACTGCGATGCAGTAGAACATCCACCCGGCGTCAAGGCTGGTTGCATCGCTGCAAAACAGGGAAATAAAGCTTTTAAATCAATAATTTGAGAAACTTATCATGTGTCAAAAAGGTGTTCCGAAAACCAGAAGCGCACCAAATGCAACCGCAGATAGCGCTCTTGAGCAGCAATCTCCACGGCAACATCCCGCAGGCAATCCTGTGAACCCGCAAGCATCAAAGACCAGGGGAAATATCCCTCAAAAGACCACAAGTTACACCCGTCGCAACTGAGTCTGCAAAAATACCCTGATTTTTCAGGGTATTTTTTTACTCAAGGCCGCACGAGATGGCGTCGGAGTTCGTCCATGGAACTGAACCGCTCAACTCCGTTTTCCGTGATTGCTTCAACCGATCCATCTGCAAACATGCTATAGGTGCGCCCACCCGCGTGGTATGTCCCGAGAACCTTCTTCGACGGAATGACAGGAGCATTTTGTGACGCATCCGCCCTGTCATCTCCGGTCAGTTCATCGGCGGCACGAAAGGTTTCCGGCATGGCTGCAGCGGCAGCCTCAGGCTCTGCTGCGATGGCCGCGGCTGCCGCTTCTCCGGCAATGGCATCAGCCGTCGCGGCCGATACTTCAAGCGGGTCAGCATCGGCGATGGTTTCAGCAAAAAGTTGGGAAACAGACGCTTCAACTGGTTCTTCGTCCTGATCCGCTTCAGGTTCAGAC
Organism: uncultured Beijerinckiaceae bacterium; assembly: GCA_964247205.1. Classification (GTDB taxonomy): domain Bacteria; phylum Pseudomonadota; class Alphaproteobacteria; order Rhizobiales; family Beijerinckiaceae; genus JADCCX01. The sequence goes on along the minus strand of CAXTUM010000207.1, from coordinate 900 downwards.
CCGGCTTCCAGTTCGGGCTCCGGCCTGCGCTTGCGGCCCTTCGGCTTTGCCAGAAGATCAGAGAGGCCATCCGCAAAGGATTTTTCACGGGCCTGACCCGGCAAGGACGCCACTTCAGGCTCGGCCAGCGCCCGCGCTAGTTCTTCCTCCAGATCCGGGATCGGCCAGGATTCAATGGGCGAAGCAAGTGAAGCCGCCTCCGCCTCCGCCTCCGCCTCCGCCTCCGCTGAGGGCAGGTCCGGCATACCGGGTATGTCAATGTCGGCGACATCAGGCACCGCTGGCTGTTGCGCTGGAGCGGCATCCGGATCAGGTTTTTCCTGATCTTGTTTCGTGGCGGCCAAACCAGTTGCAGAAGCCGCGACGCCTGCAGCGGCAAGTCCTGCGCCAAGCCCTGCAGCAACTGCTCCTGCGCCAAGTCCCGCACCAAGCCCGATACGGCTCATGCCAGGTTCTGCAACCGGCTCCACGGGCACATCTCCTGAATTGACAGGCTCTGCCGAAACAGCCGGAATAACCGGACGATCAGGTGTCACCACGGGCCGGACACCCCGGCTGTTTCGCTCCTGCAGTGCCGCCAGTATCTGGCTGAGGCGCAACAGGGCGAAACCGATGCCAACCGTGATCATGCCGCCCGAAAGCGCAATGATTCCGCCAAGCGTCATGGCGGAACCGCGTTCTGTCATGACAATATCAAATCCCATGAGCAACGATATGGCTCCGCCAATCACAAGCAGAGCACCGCAAACAATCACCAGCAACGCCACGAAAAAACCTCTTCTGAATCGCGAAAATTCGTTTCTGCCGACAAATGAACCATATTTTGCGTCATCTTGCGAATCCGCCGCAATTCACCTGCGCAACTCTCTTTCAAAGACAGTTGCCGAAGGCCGAGGGAAC